>NZ_DASWWZ010000554.1:0-8354 GCF_036405755.1 Schlesneria sp. | reverse complement strand
TTTCAACGTCATTGGGGGGCGTCCTTCTCTAGAGGGCGTAATGGGTGGAGGGCTGTCGGTGAGAAAAACTGGGCGACGGCAGGGTTTGCAGGGAATTCTCGTTCGCAGTGGAACAAAGCAATGGAACAAAGATGTCTCGCGACCAGCGTTCGACGGAGCGGCATCGTCGTCTGGCCGCAATGGCCCCTACTCGTCAGTGAGAAGTTCGTCTTCCAATTCCGCATCCTGACCGCTTGCCAATTCTTCCAATTGCCGGGCGAGGTCGAGTTTTTCCACGATGGCATAGCGCCCCTCGCACCATCGAATCAGGTCGACTTCTTTACAACGGCGACTGCAAAAGGGGGCGTAATTACTGGCAGGATCGGTGGCCGGAGCGACTGCCTTCTGGCAGATTGGGCATTCTGGCAAGCGGATCAAGATAGGTAAGCTCTTTTCCGGTGTTGTGACGGATCCACAGGGGTGCCGACGACGTCTGTGCCGAGCATCAGCTGTCGGATTTGCTGCCGGAATCGCTTTTCGAAGCAGAACCGGAATCACTTGACGGCTTATCGGCTGCGGCGGCTTTCTTGTAAGAGTCGCTGCGATAGTCTGTCAGATAGAACCCGGACCCTTTGAAGATCAGACCAGCGCCGCCGCCAATCTGGCGTTTGGCCTTGGATTTGCCACATTTGGGGCACTTCTTGACCGGCGCCGCCTTGATCGACTGAAACTCTTCCCAGAGATGATCGCAGGCGTCACATTTGTAGTCATAAGTCGGCACGAGAGAGGCTCCTGATATACAAAACGCGTTTGATCTTGACGCAGATGAAAAACCATCCGGTCGTTGTCCGCAAGGGCTGGATGAGAACTCCGAGGAATTCTCACGGAAGTCTGACGGAAGGGAATGCCGAAACCCGTCAGGACTGTCTAGATTCGCGTATGATAGCAACGCTGGCAAGTTTCCAAGGCTTTCTTCCTTAATACTTCTAAGTCTGACATGAGCCGCCCTGAATTCGATCTGATTCACTGGATACGTTCGCAGGTTCGAGATCGCGAGCCGGTCCGCGTGGGAATCGGGGATGACGCTGCCTGCCTTCGTCCACCAGCCGACCGCGATCAACTGGTGGCAATCGACATGCTGATGGAAGGGGTTCATTTCACCTTTCCCGACGCCACCCCTGAACAGGCTGGGCGAAAAGCACTGGCTGTGAATGTCAGCGACATTGCCGCCATGGCAGGTGAGCCGACAGCGGCGTTTGTTTCCGTGGCCCTTCCAAAACATCGGGGGGCCCAATTCGCGCGGCGAGTGCACACCGGCGTCATCGAGCTGGCGGAGGAATTCAACATCGTCATTGCCGGGGGTGATACCAATAGCTGGAATGGGCCGCTGGTCATCAGCGTCACACTGACCGGGCACCCTGTCGGTCCCCGTTCCATTTGCCGAGACGGGGCCAAACCGGGAGACTGGCTGTTTGTCACGGGGAAGCTTGGAGGAAGCCTGCCCACCAGGCACCATTTGACATTTACGCCACGGCTCGCGGAAGCGAAGAAGCTGGCGCGGATGGTTGAACTGCATGCCATGATGGATATCAGCGACGGACTTGCGGCCGATCTGGACCACATTCTGACCGCCAGCCGGGTCGGTGCGCTGCTTGTAGCCGACCAGATTCCATTGACGGAGTGGGCACTCGCATCCACGGATGGTTCTTCTCCCTTGCAGCACGGACTCAGTGACGGAGAGGATTTTGAGCTCTTGTTTGCCGTGTCGCCTGAGGAGGGAGAACGATTGCTCGCTCAATGGCCCGAAACGACACCCATCACCAGGGTGGGAGAAATTGTCGAAGCTGCGGGGTGCAGGATTCGGTATCCGGATGGAAGAATCGAACCGCTCAGTCCCATCGGGTGGACTCATTCGCTGGACGCTGAGGGCCAGTGATCGTCAGAGCGATTTTCGGGCCGAGCAGCCAAGTTGGGCGCGGCTGCCTGGAGGGGGATGGTGTGATCCATTTTCCGCAGAGTGTGCTGGTTCTTTCACGTACGTCTGATGATCTCTTCCCTGCTCACCATTGGTTTGAAGAATGTCCGTAGACTCACGATTACGAGTGCTGTTCGTCATTGGCTCCATGGGGGGGGGCGGTGCCGAGCGACAGGTGCTGGAGATTCTGTGGCGCCTCGATCGAACCCGTTTTGTTCCGCACCTGTACCTGGCAATGAAGCAGGGGGAACTGATGAGCGAAGTCCCCGCTGACGTTCCTGTCTCTGCATACTGGGATCGGCAGCCGGAATCGATTTCGCGTCGTCTGCTGAGGATGCTGAAACTGACTCGACTTCTGCGCTACCTCCACCTGGCCCGTGTCTTACGCGATCAGAAGATCGATCTCATTTATGACCGGACGTACCTGGCCACGCTGGACGCCGCTGGTGCCTGCTGGTTCCGGCCCACTCCGCGGATCTCGTGTTGTGTCGCCGACCCACAGCCCGAACTGGAGCAACACGCTCGTTTTTCGGTCCGAATGGCCTGGTTATTAGCGCGTCGAGCGTACCAGAGTGCTTCCGTCGTCCTTGCCAATTCTGAGGGGTTGCGGCGGAGAATGCTGGACTATTTTCATCTTCATCCAGAGCACGTGAAGGTTTATCAAAATCTGCTCGCCAATGTACGGCCACCGTCTCGAGCAGATGCGGGTGGTCAGGTCGATGCGTTACATGGTCCGGGAGGGGCGGGAACCGACGAAGCAGCGGCTTCGGTTCCGAAGGAGTCTGCGGGCGAAGTGTCCCCGGAACGGGATGAGCGATGGCAGACGCTGCGGGCAATTTTCCGGGAGGACAATCCCTCGTTTCTCATTGTCAGTGCCGGGAGGCTTCATCCGCAGAAAGGGTATCAGTACCTGCTCGAAGCCATGCACGAGGTGGTGAATCATGGGGGGCGTGATGTGCAACTCGTGATCTTCGGTCAGGGGGAGTCACGAAGGGAGCTGACTACTTATATAGAGAAGCACGGTCTGGAGCGGCACGTCTATCTGGCTGGCTTCGATCGAGACCCCCGGAGGTGGTACCGGCATGCGAAGCTGTTTGTGCTTCCGTCTCTCTCAGATGCGATGCCAAATGCGTTGATTGAGGCCGTCATCGATGGGGTTCCCGCGCTGGCGACAACGTGTCCGACTGGCCCGAAAGAGATTCTCGCCGACGGAGAACTGGGGGGGCTGGTGCCGCCCGAGGACGCTCGTGCGCTGGCTGATGCCATCGTGGATGCGATGGATCATCACGAGCAGTGGAGGGCTCGTGCGGTACGGGCTAAGGAGATCATTGAGAAGACGTTCGACCCCGAATCGGGGATGCACCGGCTCCAGACATTAATGGAAGAGATCGCGCGTGGAGCGATAGCAAAATCCTGAAGTCTCGATCGTGATTACTGGCCCACGGGCATTCATGGTGGACAATCGGGATGTCGGCGGGAGAGACGGGGCGAGGAATCTTTCAGGTAAGCCCGTCTGAAATTTGATGCGGGGCTCGTTGGTGGAACCCAAAACGAAGATGCCCCGCGACTCGCATCGCGGGGCATCTCGATTAATCACGTGAGTGACGATTACTCAACAGAGTTGAGCAAGAATCACTGGCAGCAAGGAGCGGCAGGAGCAGCGTTGCAACCGTTGTTGCAGCATGCACCGTTGGAAGCTGGGACGAGGACCGTCTTTGGAACAAGCTTGCAGACCTGAACGGTGACTTCTTTTTCAACCGTTACAGGGACGCAGACATTGTAGGTTTCGGTCTTCTCTTCGTTGACGGTGTCGCAAACCGTGACTTCGTACGATTCTTCACGGGTCTTCGCGACGCTTTCCGTGTAGTTGATCGTGCGGGTCTTGGTTTCGGCAACCTGACGGCTGACAGGAACAGTACGGGTACGGTTTTCCTGTCGGCAGAGCTGAACCTGGTAATCGTACTCTTGCTGAGCAGCAACCTGACGGCTCACAGGAACGGTACGGGTACGGGTTTCCTGACGGCAGAGCTGAACCTGGTAATCGTACTCTTGCTGTGACGTGGTGTAGTTCGTGACCTGCACCTGTCGGGTGCGTGTTTCTGGGCGACACAGCGTGACGGTGTAGGTGTAAGGAACCTGCTTAGCAACTTGCTGGCAGACGGTGTAAGGAACCTGAACCTGAACTACGTTTGGAACCCAGTACTGCTGAGTAGCGACTGGGGTACCACATGCACCACCGTTAACAACTCCACCGGCGACGTTTCCGCAGCCGCTGGCGCAGCCACCGCAAGCGGCGGTTGTACCACAAGGAGCACAGACATTGGCAGCAACACCCACTGGCTGGCAGCCGTTGGAAACGGCGACAGCACGGGTTTCCCAGTGACCCTGGTCCTGGCAAACGGTGCGGAACTGCTGAACCTGAACGGTGTCATATTCCGTTCGCGACCCCTGTCGTTCTTCCGTGTACGGAACATTGACGGTGTAGGTCTGGTCTACAGTGCTGACAACGGGGACGGTGACAGTCCGTGTTCCCTTGCGGGTTTCCGTGTAAGGAACGTTGACGGTGTAGGTCTGCTCAACATTGTCGGTGACAGTGTTGTAGACGGTCCGTGTTCCCTTGCGGGTTTCCGTGTAAGGAACGCTGACGGTGTAGGTCTGCTCAACATTGTCGGTGACAGTGTTGTAGACGGTCCGTGTTCCCTTGCGGGTTTCCGTGTAAGGAACGTTGACGGTGTAGGTCTGCTCAACATTGTCGGTGACAGTGTTGTAGACAGTCCGTGTTCCCTTGCGGGTTTCCGTGTACGGAACGTTGACGGTGTAGGTCTGCTCAACATTGTCGGTGACAGTGTTGTAGACAGTCCGTGTTCCTTTGCGGGTTTCCGTGTACGGAACGTTAACGGTGTAGGTCTGCTCAACATTGTCGGTGACAGTGTTGTAGACGGTCCGTGTTCCCTTGCGGGTTTCCGTGTAAGGAACGCTGACCGTGTAGGTCTGTTCGACCTGGTCAACCACCGTGTTGTAAACCGTGTAGGACTCTTCCCGCGTACGAGGTTCGTTCTCGTAGTACGTTACGGTGCGAGTCTTGGTTTCGGTGCGTGGAACTTGTCGAGCAACGGTGTACTTGCGTTCACGCGCTTCTTGACGGTATTCCGTCACGTTGACCTTGCGAACTTCGGTCGTCAGCTGTGGTTCCATGACCGTCTGTTCGACCATCGCTGGCCCGCATCCACCGCTGGCGTCGCCGGAGGAAGCATAGCCGACTGAACCGTAACCTGCCGAACCATAGACAACAGAGTTACATCCGCTTGACCCGGCAACTGCTGCTCCCGATCCGCAGCTGGGAGCTGCAACGCAACTGGGCACCGAGGCGCAAGTTGCTGGACGTGGTTTGCAGCAGCGGTGATGCCGATGCCCCGCTTGTGCCGTCGACCCCAACAGGGCGACAGTGGCGACCAAAAGGCCCCATTGTTTGACCATTCAAACCTCCCCCTCAACATGAACAGAAACCGACACTTTCCAAAACAATTTGGAACTTCCAGACGGTCTGGAAGATTAAGCCGCAAAGTTTCGCGCGGAAAACTTTTCGAAATTGATACGGTTTGGGATTTTCAAACAAATCCTAAGACGCGCTACTACCCATGTCCACTGTAAATATAGGTAATTTCTGCCGTAGCTGAATTTTTAGGTAAAATGCGGCGTTTGTGTTGTCTGTGATATGTTTGCGGCTCGATTCGCTCGCAACTGTCAGGCAATGTCAAGAATTCGCGAAGAGCGAAACTGCGCCGAAATCTCTCAAGAATTTCTTGAAGTCGAGTTGGATTGGGGGTCTATACATGCTGTCGTGAAATTGAACGAATAGCAAGTGGTTCCTTTTGCGGAGCTGGCGCATTTGACATTTTCTTCAAAATTGTCAAATTCATCAGCTGCTTCGCAATCTGGGTTCGCGTCGAAATCTTCAGACAATTTCCAATCCCGGTCGCTTCCATTCCAGCGATGTGTACACGCGTGTCGACAAGCTTTCAGGTCCAATTCGGCGCTTGTTCGTTTGTTGAAACCGATTCCAGTTTTGACAAATCACCCAGATTTTGTCGCATGCAGTCGTGCCAGGATTGCAGCGTGTGGAGTGTCCAGGGCGGTCGTCATCGAAGTCGGAAGGAAGGACATCTGTTCTCGCCTATTCGGGTTTGAAGAGATCGGGATCGATGAATTAAACCGATTCCGCCGCAGGACCTGTGCCAGTGACGGCAGTATGGCAAGTGTTGAGAAGAGGTCCCTTCCCGTCGGCTGCTTCAGTTCATCTGGATAGCGTCAATCGTCTTTTTGGCAGTGACTCCAGGCTTGGCAGGTGATTGGCAGGGTTCGTGATGGACCACTTCCAGTTTTTTTTGACCGACCTGGCTCGTATTGCGGGGGCACTATGCTGATGCGTGGAATGACAAGTTTGAAGCGATTGCGTGCGGGAATTGCGTCAGCCGGGGTGCTGATGGCCCTGCCAGGAATGATGATCTGCTGCAGCGCAACATTGGCCGTAGCACAGGGGGTCACACCGACGGTGCTGACTTCGAAAATGATTCGCTCGATGCCGGGCGTCGATATCACCCGAATCAAAACACCTCTGGCTCAGCCCGCTTCGGGAACAGCCGTAACCACCATACCGCTCGCGGATACCTTCCGGCTGCATAGCCAAGCCACGGCTACCAAGACGATCTACCTGGATTTTGACGGTCACACGACGATCAATACGCCCTGGAACACTGGCAGTGGCGCGATTACCACTGCGCCGTTTACGTTGGACTCCAATCGGGCCTTCTCCAATACAGAATTGCTCGCGATTCAGGAGATCTGGCGACGGACGGCGGAAGCGTTTTCTCCCTTCAATGTTAACGTCACGACTCAAGAGCCACCTCTTGCTGACCTGATCAACTCGGGGGGAAGTGATACCCGCTGGGGGATTCGCGTTCTGATCGGAACATCAACACCCTCGCCCGCTCCGGATGCAGGGGGCGTCGCGTTTCTCAATAGTTTCCCAGCAAGTGCGGACGTTCCCTGTTTCGTGTTTCCTGCAAGTCTGGCAAATACTTCCAAGTTCATTGCTGACGCAACGATCCATGAAGTCGGACACACGTTGGGCCTTGATCACGATGGACGAATTTCTCCCGCCGAGGGCTATTACTACGGCCACGGTTCGGGGGTGACTGGTTGGGCGCCTCACATGGGGGTTGGCTACGAACAGAACCTTGTGCAGTGGAGCAAGGGTGAGTATCTGAGCGCCAATAACCTGGAAGACGACCTGGCGATCATCACCACACGAAACGGATTCACTTATCTGGCGGATGACTACGCCAACGATCGGACTTCCGCAGCCGCGATCAATGGGACTCGTGGTTTGGGGGCGGCCGCGAATATTTTCAACGTCGCGCAGACGGGCGTGATTACGACGCGAACCGATACAGACTGGTTCAAATTGACGGTGGGGAATGGGACTCTGGTGCTCACTGCCACCGGGGGAATTGCCAATACGATGCTTGATATCCAGATGGATCTTTACACAAGCACGGGCTCACTGCTGGCCAGCAGCAATCCGACCGATCAGTTGACCGCTTCGATCAACCGTAATGTGACCGCAGGGGTCTATTACGTGCGAATCGACGGTGTCGGCAATGGCCAGGTGCTGGGAACGGGATACTCAGACTATGGCAGCATTGGGACATACAACATCGCCGGTTCGTTTGTCGCTCCTCCGACAGTCGTTTCCTCTCGCGTTGTCGCTTCGTACTCAAGTGCGACGAAGACCCTGGCATTAACCGGTGACGGGATGGGCAACTCGTTGACCGTTACGCTTCAGGCTGGAAGCCTCAAGGTCGAAGGGGCCAATGGTACGAGCATTGGCATCGTGGGAAGTGGCGGCGCGATCACGACCGTCCCCTCGACGACGTTTGCACACACTGGAAAGCTGATTTTAACGGCTGACCTGGGTGACGGGGATGACGCGATTGCAGTGCTCGGGGTTGATTCTTCGACGACGAACATCAGTCTGGGGAACGGAAGCGACCGGGCGGCGTTTACCCTCTGCAATATCGGCACGTTAAGTGTCAATGGTGGTGCAGGGACTGACGTCATCACCACGACATCCAGCACAAT
The DNA here is from genome assembly GCF_036405755.1 of Schlesneria sp. Lineage (NCBI taxonomy): Bacteria > Pseudomonadati > Planctomycetota > Planctomycetia > Planctomycetales > Planctomycetaceae > Schlesneria > Schlesneria sp. The sequence goes on along the minus strand of NZ_DASWWZ010000554.1, from coordinate 259 downwards.
TGGTCAGTTCAACGGCACGAGTATCCCGTAATCGGACGCAAAAATGAGGTGGTTCGGGTTCCCTGGACCACCTTCTTCTGCCTTGCTGCGAACGCTTCATTTCCGACTTTCCGTGTGGTAGACTCAGACCGTTTGGGAACCACACGGAAACCGGAAAATTATGAGTCTGCTAGAACCTGCGAAACTCGCCCTCGCTGATGGTACGGTCTTTACCGGCACCGCATTTGGAGCACAGGGCGAGGTTTATGGCGAAGTCTGT
>NZ_DASWWZ010000553.1:0-1997 GCF_036405755.1 Schlesneria sp. | reverse complement strand
GCGACGAATGCATTCATGACTGTCCCACCCTCAGAAACTTCTCAGACCGGGTTTGTCTACCTGGTGGGGGCCGGACCTGGCGATCCAGGTTTACTTACGCTGCGTGGTGCTGAATGCCTGTCGCGCGCGGATCTTGTTCTGTACGACGGACTGGTCAACCCTCTGTTGCTCCGATACTCACGGGCCTCTGCCGAACGGACGAATCGGGCCGATGGACCTGCCGGACGAATGATTCCGCAGGAAGAAATCAATGCTCGTTTGATTGAAGCCGCGCGCGAGGGAAAAGTCGTTGTCCGACTCAAAGGGGGCGACCCGTTCATTTTTGGCCGGGGCTCTGAAGAAGCTGCCGCGCTGACGTCTGCCGGAATTCCCTTCGAAGTTGTGCCGGGAATTACCGCAGCCACGGCCGCAGCCGTCTACACCGGTATCTCGCTGACGCATCGGGACCATGCCTCTGCCGTTGCTTTTGTCACGGGGCACGAAGATCCGACGAAGTCCTCGGCGTTGGACTATTCCTCGCTTGCCCGCTTCCCCGGAACACTTGTGTTCTACATGGGGCTGCATCGGCTACCGTTGATTGCCCAGTCGCTGATTTCCGCAGGGAAATCGCCAGACACTCCGACTTGTGTGGTCAGCCGTGCGACGACGCCACGCCAGCGAACGGTCATCGGTACGCTGGCCACGATTCCTCAAATGGCGAAAGAGGCCGAACTGCACGCTCCTTCCCTGGTGATTGTCGGAGACTGTGTTCGGGTTCGTGAGCAGGTTGAGTGGTTCGAGCAGCGGCCGTTATTCGGTCAGGTGGTGGGGATTCCGCGACCTGCCGACCAGGGGGATGAGACCGCATTGCGGCTGGTCGAATTAGGGGGTGACCCGGTTCTGCTGCCGACAATCGAGATTGCTCCTCCTGAGAACTGGACCGCTATCGATGCGGCGCTGGCTCGGTTGGGAACCTTCGACTGGGTTGTCTTTACGAGTGTGAACGGCGTACACGGGTTGCTCGGTCGATTGTGGGAGACGGGCGGCGATACGCGGAAGCTCGGGAATTGCCGGTTGGCCGCGATTGGTCCGGGAACCGCAGCGGCACTGGCGAAGTACTCGCTCAGGCCCGATCTGGTCCCGGTGGAGTACCGGGCTGAGGCACTCGCTGACGAGCTGAAGCCGCACGTTGTGGGAAAACGAATTCTGTGGGTCCGTGCCAGTCGGGGACGGGATGTCCTGCCGGTGGAACTGACCGCGGCAGGAGCTCAATTCGAACAGGTCGTCGTCTACCAGAACCGTGATGTCGCTCAGTTGCCTGCAGATGCGACGCACCGCATTGAAAACGGCGAGCTGAACTGGATTGCGCTATCGAGCCCCTCCATCGCCCGCAACCTGGCTCGGATCCTGTCTCCCCAGGCGAAATCCTGGCTGGGGACGAAGACGAAACTGGTCAGCATCAGTCCGGTGACCTCCGCTGCTGCGAAAGACGTGGGGCTTCCCATCGCTGCAGAAGCCCGCGAGTACACCTGGGAGGGACTGTTTCAGGCGATGATCGATGCCGAAAAGTGCAAAGCGCTGGGCGAGTGACTCGGCCAGAAAACGGGTATGGATGTCGTGCGCTCCTTGCTTCCCTGCAGATCGTGGTAGTTTGAAGCAATCATGACCCATTTCCTTGACGAGTTGCGAAAGGGCTTCAGGCGGGGGCAGGTCGAAGGGGCTCGGGTTCTCGTGGGGGTCTCCGGTGGGGCGGATAGTGTGGCGTTGCTTCTCGGATCAGTCGAACTGGCCGGGGAATTTTCGCTCGAACCCGTGGTGGCACACCTTAATCACGGCCTGAGAGGCGAGGCGAGTGATGCGGACGCAGCGTGGGTAGAGCGGCTGGCCGGTTCCCTGGGGCTTCCCATCGAGCGAGGTGACCTGTCCGGGGAACTGCTGCGGGATGCACCGGGGGGGCTGGAAGAGCGAGCGCGTGAGTGCCGTTACCGGTTCTTCGATGAGGCTGCCAGGAAGCGGAA
>NZ_DASWWZ010000552.1:0-7150 GCF_036405755.1 Schlesneria sp. | reverse complement strand
GGAACGCTGATCGTCGTTGTCGAACTTCGACCGTAGCTCATGACCGCCGTCTGGAACGTCAGATCCTCTTGCAGCGTGCGATGAGGTGTGACACCGAGCTTCTGAAGGACGGAGTGATAGGCTTTCACTGCTTCTTCAGGCTCAATCACGCCATCTGCGATCAGTCTGAGAAACTCAATGAAGGCGAGTTGATTCTCGGCCTGGTTGATTTTGCGTCCAAACAGGGCTGCGCGACCGCCGTATTTCTTCGTCTGGTGAAGCAACTGGAACGCATCGAGTGTCGTTCCTGCCGCGCCCCCGAGAACCCCGACGACCAGATGAGGATCGTAGGCTACAAGCTCTTCCATGGCTTTTGGACCGTGGTAGACCATCTTCAGGAAGACCGGGCGGCCCGCCTGTGGCACCCCCGCCAGCGTTCGGGCGATCAGGTCGTTGATAAAGGCCGGGAGCAGTTCCGGGGCGACAACATCAGGCACATTCGGGTCGAAGATTTCAAGAAAGTGTTTGAAGTTCTTTCGCTCTGCCTCTTCGCGAAATTCCTTGTAGCGATTCAGCGTTTCCAGATCACGTTCCTGATCATTCAGGAATGTCACCGAATAGAGCCCCAGGTTCGCACCGAGTTCTCGCTGTGCGGTCGTGCAGTCCAGATGACCACACTGCATATGGTCGATGTGGGCTGTGCGAAAGGGTCGGGCAGGCTGAGTGAAGACCTTGCCACCTCGGGGGACATGCACATCAGTGGCATCGTTGGCACGGGCGGCGGGGGTGATCGGTGAATTCTCAAACAGCCGTTCATTGATGGCCAGCTGTTCGCAGGTACTGGCTGACATCAGAACGATGTCGACGATCTGCTGGTCAATGACCTGGCGAATCTGATTGCGGTATTCGGCCAGCGTCTTGAACCGCATCTCATGCGAATGTCCTTCAGGAGACCCCTCTTTCCGTGTTTCACCAGGGGCAGGAACTCCGAACGCCATATCTGCATCCTTGGCGTCCGCAATGATGAATTCTTTCGAGCCATGTGGATCTGCGTGAATCGACTTAAGCTTCTCGTTCAGAGTCTTGGTGACCGCCATTCGCTGTTTTCCGAAAAAGACCAATCATTCTCAGTATGTAGTTCACGCGATTCCGCGAACTGAACCTTCACGTAGCCGATCCATGACAATTTCTGCCATGAGAGGATGTAATCCCAGGTGAGGGCAGAGCACAACCTCGACCTGTGGAAAATCGGCGCTCAATTGACGTTGAAACTCCTGTAAGTCCGTCACGACGTGGACGCCCGCCGAAAGAAAATACGGCAGCATCAACACCCGGGTTGCCCCCTGTTGAATGCATTTCCGACCACCGTCGATAATCGTGGGAGTCGCCAGTTCAAGGTAAGAAACTTCAACAATCTGGCAGTCTCCGCGAGATTTGAGTAACTCAGCGAGTTGCACCAGATCATGGTTTGCTTCGGCCCGTCTGCTTCCGTGTGCAATCAGTAGCACGGCATCCTGGCTCTGGGAAGGGGGGGTGATTGTCATGCTGTTGTTTTTATTTTCCGGCAAGTGTGGACATCCGAATCACAGATCGATTCCAAGCTCTTCGATCTTTCGATAAAGACTCGATAGCCCCAGCTTCAGTCGTTTAGCTGCTTCCCGTTTATCGGGGAACTGGTCAAGAACTCGCAAGATGTGAAGTCGCTCATAATGGCGAAGGGCAGAACGCAGATCGTCGGTGTCCGGCAATGGCTGTTCGGCGCCTCGCAGATCGGGCGGAAGGTCACTCGGACGGACAACGGTCCCTTCACTCATCATCACTGCACGTTCAATCGCATTATCCAACTGTCGCACGTTGCCCTTCCACTGAGCCGACATCAGCAGGCGAATAGTATCGCTCGACGAAATTGTGGCTTTGCGCCCCATCGCCCGGCCGTGCTTTCCGATGAAGAACTCCACCAGTTCCGGAATATCGTCCAGGCGTTCGCGAAGCGGGGGAATGCAGATTTTGACTCCATCCAGACGGTAGAACAGGTCCTCCTGAAACCGCCCCGCAGCGATTTCGAGAGTCAGATCGTGGGTTGTCGCGGCGATGACCCGCGGGTTGACCGCAAAGGTTTCAGTTCCACCGACGGGTGTCACCTCCTGCTTTTCGATGGCACGCAGCAGCTTTCCCTGTGTGGCCAGTGGCAACTGCGTGACTTCGTCGAGATAGAGAGTCCCCTGGCCCACATGGCGGAACAGCCCCGGTTGCTCTCCGGCGGACGTCACTGTCCCGAACAGCAGGACATCCAGTTCGCTCTCAGGACGGGTCGCGCAGTTGATCACGACGAAGCGTTCGTTCTGTTTCGGACCCCACTTGTGGATCGTACGAGCGAACAGTTCTTTACCGGTGCCCGACTCACCCACTAGCAGTGCGTTCGCATTCGTGACAGCGACTTTGCGAATGGCGTCGCGCACCTGCTGAATTGCTTTGCTGGAACCGATGATCTCGTCGCTGTCCTCGCGCCGCGAGAGCTCACGTCGCAACGCCTGATTTTCCAGATACAGCTCACGATATTCGAACAACCGTCGCAGTTTATTGGCCAGGTCATCAAAGATCACTGGCTTGATGAGAAAATCGAAAGCGCCCGACTTGAACGCTTCAATGGCATTCTCGACCGTAGCGTAGGCAGTGATGATCAACCCCGAGATATTCGGATTGATCTGCTGCAACCGACGAAGCAGAACCAGACCATCACCGTCAGGAAGCTGTACGTCACAAATCGCAACATCATAGTCACGCTGTTTCGCCTGATGTAGGGCAGCAGCGACCGAGGCAGCGACGGCGACTTCGTATCCTTCGTCAATCAACATCTCACGCAGCGAAGTGCGTATAATGTCTTCATCTTCCACGACCAGAACAGAATGCGCTCGCTTGAACATGGTTGGGAACTGCCTGCAAAGTTATTTTGGACGGACACCCCGCACTGCTGAACGAGATCAACCCGTGTCATGCCGCTGCAAGCCAATGTACCGTCCCGTGCCCGACCACTGCACTACCGCCCGTTCGACGCACCGAACATGCATGAACGTGGTCTCCTGTTTCGGTAACTTCCATTCTAGTGGAACAGAAGACGATTTCGGCAACTCTTCTGGCGGTTGTTGCGTCGAATTATGGTATCGTGGTGAAGCCGCAGAAATCTCGTTCCAGGAGTACCGGCAAAGACTCGCCAGTGTCGGACTCACCTGTAAAAATTCTGCGGCCTTGAGTCTTTTGTTTGCTGAGGGCGTTTGAAGATGACGACCACGACCAATTCTGGCAATTACGTCGACTTTGACGAATATGTCGGCCTTAAGCTGGAAAAGACTCAGTCGACGATTCGCACCACGGACCTGCTGACCGCACTGGCGGGCGTGGCAGCGATGTTCCTCGGCTACCTGTTGCTGTTCGTCATCTTTGATCAATGGATCCTCCGTGACGGATTTGGCCAGGCGTCACGCTGGGTCCTGCTGTCGACGCTGATAGTTGCCACCATCGCATGGCTTGTCTGGAAGGTCGGAATTCCGTCGTTTCGGAAAGTCAACGGCCTCTTCGCGGCTCGGCAGATCGAGAATGCCGAACCGGGACTGAAAAGTAACCTCTTAAACCTGATCGATCTTAAAGCCGCGGGACGCGCAGTCAATCCTGCAATTCTGAAAGCCATGGAGCGGCGCGCCGCCGTACGGCTGCAGCAAGTCGATGTCAGTAATGTCATCGACCACCGTCCGCTCGTAAGGACTGCGTACGTCTTGCTTGCCGTCATCGTGCTGTTCTGCCTCTACGCCATTTTCTCACCCAAAAAGATCTCCAACTCCATCTGGCGCGGGTTGCTGCCTGCCGCAAAAGTCCCCGTCTCCAAACGGACCGAAATCGTCTCCGTCACTCCCGGAGACACAACGGTCCCTGCACATACCCCCGCAGTGGAAGTACAGGTCGATCTCGCGGGAGAAATTCCGCATCAGGTATGGTTGGTCTATACGTCCGCAGACGGCAAGTTCACGCAGCAGCCCGTCGAACTGCGGCCGGACGATCAGGTTCCAACAAAATTCAAAGGGCAGCTCATCGGTGAGACCACCCAGGGATTGATGCAGGATCTGACGTATTCCATTCGGGCGGGAGATGCTGAGTCGGAAGACTACAAACTGACCGTCGAACAGCCTCCCTCAGCCCAGATCGAATCAATCAGAATCGAGTTTCCAGCATACATGAAGCTTGCTCCGATCGAGCAGCAACACCACGGTGAGATCGATGCCTGGGAAGGGGCCAAAATCGATCTGCAGGCCCGTACGAACATGCCCATCCGGTCGGCGCTGGTTCAGTTTCTGGACGATCCGGTGGTCGGCCCCACGGGCGAAGAAATCGTCACGACAGTCAAGCAGAATGGCCGGTCCCTCCAGGCCGACTGGACACTCGCACTCCGTTCCGACGGGAGTTACCCCAAGTTCTATCGCATCGACTGCCGGACTGAAGACGGCCGGCGTGATACGTCGCCGGCAAATTACGGGATGACCATACGAGCTGATCAACCACCGGAAGTGGCACTCGTGCGTCCTGAACAGGACATCGAAGCCCCGATCAATGCCACCGTACCGCTACTGATTCAGGCCCAAGACCCCGACTTTGAACTCGGATACCTCTATCTGAACATCGAAAGAGCGGGGCAGAAGATCCTGCACGAACAACTTTCAGAAGGGCGCCAGCCGAGACTGACTCTCAAACACGACCTGCAACTGTCAAAACTGAATGTCAGACAGGGAGAAGTTCTCGAACTCTGGATTGAGGCTTACGACAACAAACAGCCTCGCCCGAACTCGCGGAATACTCCCAAAATCAAAATTACCGTCCAGGAACCGGTCAGCCGTAAGCAGGCCGATCAACAACTGGCCGCAGAAAATCAACGAATCGACGACCTTCTCGCAGAAGCGGAACGCGACCAGAATCCAAATCCGGGTGAGCAATCGCAACTCTCAGAGGAAGACGATTCTGACCGGGACCGAGACAGGGACAACAGCGAAAAGCGGTTGACGGATCCTGAAACGACACGCCAGGAAAAATCAGACCCCGAGCAGCAGAAAAAGCAAGAGCAGAACAACCAAACCGGCGGCGACGAACGCCAACAATCCGGCGACAAGAAGGCAGGGAACGGCGGCCAGTCCGAAACGGGTCAGTCAGGCCAGGGGACGCAGAAGGAACGAGGCCAATCCGAAGGGACAAGAAAAAGCGAAGGTGGAAAGGACCAGTCGGGCCAGCAGCCGCTCAACAGCGATGGCTCGCAGGATGACGAGGCGCTGAAACGTCTGCTTGAAAAATTTGAGCAAACGTCGAAGAACGACGCACAGGATGCCCCCTCTGCGGAAGGAACGAACGACCGACGTGACTCGCAGGACAAACAGTCTGCGGACGAGCCGTCCGATTCCCAAGCCGCAGACCAGAACCGCGAGTCCCAGCCACAGGACGACGTAAGCCGAGACGATGGCAAGAATGGGGCGGATGAAACTGACAAGAATGACGCAGGTGCGACCGGTGATCCGACCGCCGAGCGAAAGCCGGCTCCGATGCCAGATAAGGAGGATGGACGAAAGCCACGCACGTCAGAGAAGGATCAGGAGAAGCTTTCAGGGGATGAAGGAACCCGAAAGGACGGACCGAAAGATCAACCTGAAAAGGGAAAAGAGGAATCATCGGCCGAGAAAGAAAAGGGCTCAAAAGGTCGCGGTAAGTCTCCGGACAAAAAGCCGGCCGGGAAACAACCTGACGCCGACGAATCTTCACGCAATCCCGAGCAAGACGCCCAGAAAGATCGGGCCGAGACCGGCTCCGATCCTTCCTCCCCCAATTCCAAGCCAGACCCCAAGTCGGAAGCTCCTGGAGGCAATAACGACGACTCCCCATCCGGTCCCACTCCGGCCGACGACGCCAACGCGGGTGGAGAAGGCAAGGAGGAGGGGGATGACGCTCCGTCGGATAGCTTGAACGAAACCAGCCCGCAGCAGAATCCGTCCAAGAACGGAGCGAAATCGAAACCCAAGGGAGATGGGACGGACTCTTCAGAGACGTCTGGCGAACAGGAACCTGCTCCTGAGTCACCAGATTCGATCAAGAAGCGCGCCGACGGCTCAGAACAAGGGACAGCAAAGCCTGATCGTGATCCGAAGAGCAATCCGGATCGTGTCCAAAACGACAAAGTGAAGCGCGATCCCCGCGAGATGCCTGAAAAACGCCAAAGCCAGGGAACGTCCGAGGATTCGGCCCAGGACCCGCAGCGCAAGACGCAAAAGCAAAACGAGAAAACTGATTCCACCGCTGACGAACGAAAAACGGCAACTCCAGACTCAGTTAAACAATCCGATGAGCCCAGTGGAGATGAGAAAAACTCGCTGAAGAAGCCCCCCAAATCGGATGCCGGAAAAAAAACGAATCCTGAAAGGACTCCCCAACAGACGCCAGGCGATCCATCGAAGGGATCTGACGACAAATCAGACTCGTCATCGGATCCAGCAGGTGCCAAGACAACGCCTGAGTCGGAAACCGATGTGAACGAAGGTTCTGACTCAGATAGCGAACCGTCTTCACAAGAGTCGGCAGAGCCGAAGCCCGAGAGCTCGAGCAACAGCAAGTCCAAATCGGGTGACAAGGCGAAAGCGTCCCGTCAGGATCCCGCCGGCGAAGCCACAGCCGATCAAGACTCACCGGCCAAAGAGGGTGAAGAGAAGGTGGATGGGGAATCGGGACCTGGAAAAGGGGCCGAGGGACAGAAACCGGGAGCCCCGTCAAGCGGTGGAGACAAATCCGCCGACGACGCCCAGGGCGAATCCGATGAATCATCGGACCAAGATAAACCGGCAGGGAAAAAGCCTGACGCAAACAAAGCCCGGAACGGTCTAAATAAAGAACAGAATAAGGAAGGAGCGAAAGCGGGAGACCAGCCGGGAGAAGGAAAGAAGTCCGATCAGGGGCAAAAGTCTGATCAGGCTGGTGCCGGGAAAGGGGACGGTGAAGAACCCGGCAAGGGGGATTCATCCGGTAAGCCTTCGACGCAACCGGGGTCCAAGACTCCCGGCCGTCCCGGCAGCAATCCAAACGGCAGTGGAGGAGCCATCGGCAACGACGGGGATCCTTCCGGCCCCTCGGGCGGAGAGGCCAACCCCGA
>NZ_DASWWZ010000551.1:0-2621 GCF_036405755.1 Schlesneria sp. | reverse complement strand
GATTCCCAACTCAGTGACTTGCGCGGTGACTCTGGGGGAATGAGTTTTCTTTCACATAAACCTTGAGGCGATTGCACTTGCAGTTGTGTTTTGCTGAGAGGGGAAGATCTCTGGCCAAATTCTGCATTGAGCAACCCTGCAGTGAATGCCGGTTCCTGAGGCTGTTTCTTTCGGTCAGATGTTTCTTTCGGCGAAAAGGTTCGAATTTCAGCGATGGCAAATGCTACGGATGTGATGTCGGCGCTGAGAGACGTTCTGCAGAAATACTGGGGATATGATTCTTTTCGGCCACTGCAGGCGGAAGCGATGCGGACGATCATCGAGCGGCGAGACTCGGTCGTTGTCCTGCCGACAGGAGGCGGAAAGTCGATCTGTTTTCAGGCTCCCGCGGTGGCGATGCCCGGATTGGCGGTCGTTGTTTCGCCGCTGATCTCGCTGATGAAAGATCAGGTCGATGCGCTGACGGAGTATGGTATCCCCGCAGCTTGCGTCAACAGTTCCATGACCAACGCAGAACGGTTCAAGGTGGCGGATTCCATTCGGCGAGGAGAGTTGAAGCTGCTGTACGTGGCCCCCGAGCGGCTGTGCAGCGACAAGATGCTCGACTTCCTTGAGACCAGTCAGGTTTCGTTCTTTGCCATCGACGAAGCGCACTGTATCAGCGCCTGGGGGCACGACTTTCGGCCTGAATATCGGATGCTGCAGCAACTTCGCACGCGGTTCCCCGGGATCGGCGTCCATGCCTTCACTGCCACTGCAACAGAGACCGTGCGGCAGGATATTTCAGACCAGTTGGGACTGCGTGATCCGGAATGGCTGATTGGTTCATTTGATCGTCCCAACCTGATCTACCGGGTGCTGAAAAAAGGGGATGTCCTGAAGCAGGTTCGTAGCGTGATTGATGCACATCCTGAAGAATCGGGGATTGTCTACTGTATCTCGCGCCGTGAAGTGGACGAACTGGCACAGTCGTTGAAGCAGGCGGGATACAAAACGCGGCCCTACCATGCAGGGTTGTCGGACGCAGATCGCAATCGGCATCAGGACGAATTTCTGAACGACAAGACCCAGATCATTGTGGCCACGGTCGCCTTCGGGATGGGGATCGACAAGTCCAATGTCAGGTACGTGATTCACACCGGGGCGCCGAAGTCGCTCGAACACTATCAGCAGGAGACGGGGCGCGCAGGCCGAGACGGCCTGGAAGCCGAATGCTGGCTTCTCTGGTCGTCCGCGAATTTTATTATCTGGCGAAAGATGCAGGAGGAACTTCCCCCCCCTGCCAAAGCGCAGGCCCTGGAAAGCCTGAAAGGGATCGAACGTTTCTGCACGGGGGTGTCCTGCCGCCACAAGGTGCTGGTGGAGCATTTCAATCAGGCGTTTGAATCGTTCAACTGCCGTGCGTGCGATGTTTGCCTCGATCAGCTTGATCTGGTGGCAGACCCCTTAGTGATGGGGCAGAAGATTCTTTCCTGTGTTGTGCGGGTGAATGAAAGTTACGGGGCGGACTACGTGGCACAGGTCCTGGTCGGATCACGAGATGCCCGCATTCTGGCGAATGAGCACGATCAGCTTTCGACGTATGGGTTGTTGAAATCAGAGAGGAAAGAGGCTGTCCGCGACTGGATTGAGCAGTTAGCCTCGCAGGGATTTCTGGAGCGAGAGGGGGAATACAACACGCTGAAGGTGACCGACGCGGGCTGGAAGCTTTTGAAGGGGCAGGCCACGCTCAAGCTGCTGCAGCCAGCGAAGAAAAAATCGGGATCGGGATCGGGAAGTTCGTCCAAAGTCGAAGCGGCATCGTGGGAAGGTGTTGATCGTGAACTGTTCGACGAACTGCGGGGGCTTCGTCGGCGGATTGCAGAAGGTCACGGCGTCGCTCCGTTTGTGATCTTCGCGGATACGACCCTTCGTGACCTGGCCCGGCGGCGACCAACCAACCTGGCAAACTTTCGACTTGTGCACGGGGTCGGGGATAAAAAAACGGCTGACTTTGGGAGTTTGTTCACCGACGCCATTCGTGAATATTGCGATCGGCACCAGGTGGCGCGTGATCTGGACACTCCCGGAAGTACGACTCTGGTTCCACGTGTCACCCAATCCACCGAAGCTGTGACGTTGTCACCGACGAAGCAACTGGCCTTCGACCTCTTCCGCCAAGGCAAGTCGGTGGAAGACGTTGCAGCATTGACCGAGCGCACATCGTCGACGGTCTCGGATTATCTGATCGAATTTATCGGTACGATTCAGCAGTGTGATCCCGCACCCTGGGTGAATGAGTCCACTTTTGAAAAAGTCCGGGCAGCGGTTGCGCGAGTCGGAACGGATCGACTGAGACCGATTTTTGAGGCTTTGGATCAGCAAGTGCAGTATGGGCAGATCAAGGTGGCCCTGGCTTGTATCAAGAACCTCCCTCCGGTCAAATAGACGTCGGCTTATCAGTCCCTTTGAATTCGTCTGTCCCAGCGAAAATTCGTAGCTGTCATGGCTGAGCTCAAGGAGTTCGTGAAACGAATTCGACATTCCCGCGAGCCCTCAATGATTGTCGGAACAGATCGCATGCGTTCGCTGAGTCATCAGCGAACGCATGCTGTGCAACAGGCCTATTCCTGTTGCACAGG
>NZ_DASWWZ010000550.1:0-6410 GCF_036405755.1 Schlesneria sp. | reverse complement strand
ATACTGACTGCATTCCCGGCACGCTGGCCCGGCTCACTATATCAAGGACAGATTTGATGCTTTCACGACGCTCATTTCTCGGAGCACTCGGTCTGGGACTCATGGGAAGAAGCCCCCTCGGTTTCACCGCGGAGCCCACTTCCGGGCCGAGAAAGCGATTGGCCGTGATCACGACGGAGTGGCGATTTCATTCGCATGCGTGGCACATGGCCGAGCGATTTCTGCACGGATATCCGATCAATGGGAAGTGGCACCGTCCAGCGCTGGATGTCGTCTCGGCCTATGTTGATCAGAAGCCTGACAATGATCTCAGCCGGAGTCGGGCGGACGAATTCGGTTTCAAAATTTACCCGACGATCGCCGAAGCGTTGCGTTGCGGCGGCGACAAGCTGGCCGTCGACGCCGTGCTGATCATCGGCGAGCACGGGAAGTATCCGAAATCCGAATACGAACAGACGAAGTATCCCCGCTACGAATTTTTCAAGCAGACGACGGACGTGTTTCGTGCCGAAGGGCAAGTCCGTCCCGTTTTCAATGACAAGCATCTCTCTTGGAACTGGGAATGGGCCAGGGAGATGGTCGAGATCGCTCGGGAGCTGAAAGTTCCCTTTTGCGCCGGCTCGTCGTTACCGGTCACCTGGCGGATGCCGGACGTCGATCTTCCGCTTGATTCAGAAGTCGAAGAACTGATGTGTCTCGCCATGGGGGGGATCGACAGCTACGACTTTCACGCTCTGGAAGTGATTCAGTGTATGGCTGAACGACGGCGTGGGGGCGAGACGGGCGTCGTGGCGATGCAGGCCCTGCGGGGTGATGCGTTCTGGAAGGGGATGGAGTCCGGGAGTTGGGGGAATGGGGGCTGGGATCCCAAACTGTTCGATGCCTGCCTGACGAGGACTCAAACTCTGGCGCAGCCGGAAACGTTCAGCCATCGGTATCCCACAGCCGAGCAGATCCGCGCGTGGGTTAAAGATCCCGTTGCCTATCGGTTCGAATACGCTGACGGTGTGAAGGCGACCATGTTGCTGATGAATGGACTGGTGGGAGACTTCACCTTTGCGGCCCGTCTGAAGAATGAGCCCCAGCCGTTTTCGACTTTGTTCTATCTCCCCCCGACGCCGAATGTTGTTTACTCGGCGTCACTCATGGCGAAAGCGGAAGAGACGTTTCTGACGGGGAAGTCACCCACACCGATCGAGCGGACTCTGCTCACCACGGGACTCGTCGAAGCAGGGGTACGCTCGCTGGGGACGGGGCAGAAACGACTGGAGACACCCCACCTTCAAATCCGCTATCAGCCCCCAAAGGAATCGACCTTCCTGCGATCGTAAATGTGAACAATAACAGCAGCCTGAGGGGATCCCCTCAGGGGCTTTCTTGTTCGCAGCGGTCCATGTTTGCGCGATCGGGCATCACTCGTTGTTGTCCTGCGTTGAAACTTCAGCGGTCGCGATACGTACGGTGACACTGCATGCAGGCTTTTTCGATCCGCTGAAAGGCCTGATCCGCCTTGTCAAAGGCGTCCGCTTGCAGGGCAGCGACCAGATCGCCCGCTGCAGTGGCTGACTCCTTCAGCAACGCCGCGAAAGACGCATCGAATTCGTGGCTGAGATGCCGGTTTGTTTCGGTAAACGCTTCCTGAATCAGCACGGCTTCCTCCCCGATTTCCCCTGCGGGCCGACCGGGCAGGCTCTTCCAGTCTCGTTGCCTGCTGGCCTTGATGCGATCAAACCGCAGATCGATTTCGACCATGGATCTGACCAGTGAAGAGACTTCGGCCGTCTCCACGAGTTCCGGCAGAGTGGCCTCGGCAGGGGCGGGTCGAAAATTTTCGACGTCACGCCACAGACCTGAATAGTTCCGGCTCGTTCCTGCCTGCTCGAGAATCGCAACGGCCTGCTGATTTGTCGCGTCGCCGGAAGCGACCCAGGCGACCGCCGCAGCCGCAGGACCGCGGTGTCGGCCGTGATGGCAGTGAATGTAGACGGGCCCCTGCAGTTCCCGCATGACGCGGGTCAGCGAGTCACAGGCGGATCGGGGAACGCCGTCGTAGCCGATGGGAATGTGGACGTACCGCAATCCATGCGCGTGAGCCAGTTCAGTCTGGGGAATCGTTCCATCGACGCTGACAACGGTTTGGATTCCCAGTTTCTTCAGGCTGGCGAAAGCGGCTTCACCCTCGGGTTGACTGCCGGAGTAAATCCGATCGGAAATTTTGAAGAGACGGTGGATCCCCGCCAGCTGGTTCTCGTCATGAGTGACGGCGTCCGGCGCTTCTACCGCTTTAACAGCCTCCTCTTTCTCCGAGGGGACTTCGTCGTGGGACAGCGTCGGAGTTTCGGGGCGAGGGCTACTTCGTTCGTTCTCACACCCCGCTGCGCTGCAGCACAACAGGACGAGCAGCATCGGTTTGCGTACCGTGTTCAAGCAGGTTCCCTCACTTTTCAGTCGTCTTAGTTCTCAGTCGTATTCTTCGAAACTCGGCTCTCAAGCCCTGATGTCGACCTTCGCTATATCTCCGCGAGAGAGCGACTCTCAACAGGGACAGGCCAAACTGCGGCCCCTGTTCCCGAGAAGGACTGTTCAGCCGCTGCTGAGCTTTTCAGCCTTTTATCCATGCTGTTTCAGCCGCCGATACCACTCAGCGAGAGCCTCTTGAAAGTCTGTCGCTGTCGAGCACTCTCGAAAGATCACGGAGAAATCATTCTAGCAAGAGTGCTTGACGAGTCATTCATCGGATTGGGCGCTTTCGACGTTGCTTGGCTTCATCCACCCGGAGGCGAATTTCTTCGTAGACGAGATTGGGTTTCAGGGCGTTGAGAATCAGGTCCGGATCGTGGTGCAATTCGAGCTGCTGAATCAGGAAATCAACGGCGGACGGGTCGCGGGAGAGGCCGATACTCAGTACGAGCGATCTCCGCAGATCGTCGTCTGCGGTACGATTCCAGGCGAGGATCAACGATTTGATGGCCTCGGGTTTTCCACAACTTCCCAACGCCGCCGCCGCTTCTGTGACAAGTTCCTCACGCTCCGATTTCAAAAAACCTGCGACCAGGGGGATGGATGTTGTCGGAGTCATTTCGAGGAGTCCAGTCATACACGCGCCTGCGACGTCGGAATGGATCCCGTGGGATAGCAGCTTCATTCTCAGTAAGGGCAGGGCGGATTCACTACCGGTGTCGGACATGGCTCGAACGGCGTTGACCTGGTCGAATGTTGACCCCTGCAGGTAATCAACGAACGCAATCAGTTTGTCCACGGTCCTCATGCGTAGAGACCTTGCCAGGGCGAATGCAGCGCTGGCCCGCACGTTTTCCGCCGTATCGATGGCGTCGGGCCAGGCGGGTTCGATCTGCTGGTAGGTGAGTGCCGCCTGGTAGAGTTCCGGGTCATCGTAATTCAGTGCGGCGAGGGCTTCGATCAGCGCTGTTTTGGCCCAGCAGCCTTTGTCAGCCTTCATCGGATCAGGCCCATCGATCAAGCGGGTCCAGGCACGTAACAGATCGGATTCCATCCCGGAGAGCTCGAATTCGCGGACAATTTTTGCTGCTTCCGCGACGATCAGGTTGCAGCGGTCGGCCAGATGTCGAGCTGCAGCTTCGCGTAACTGAGTGAGGTCACCAACGCTGCGAATTTCTCTGAGCCGCGCCAGGCGTTCTTCAATGGAGGGACGAGGGGGCATGGCTTGGTCCACGAGATGATAATGGTCGGTAGCGCGCTGTTTTGGTCGGAATATTCTGATCGGAATATCATGTCGGGCACTCTGGAAGGATGCTACGCCAGGGCGGCGACGGCAGGGTTCCCTGGTCCCAGACGGGGCCAAAAGAGGAAAGTCCAGGGGCGCCACTGCGGCCGCCGGCGGAAGAGAGATTCTCTCCTGCGAGAAGGAACTGACTTCGAAATCATTGAAAACCGTGTTGCCCCAGCGTTTCCAGAGCGACTGGTCCCAGATTGACTCCCCCGGACCCATCTGGCAGGCACGTGACTACGGATTCCACCTTGGGTCGCGGGCCAAGGGGGAAGAAAAACTGGACGACATGCACATGGATCCCGTTCGGGCCGGGTTGGTGGAACAAGCCAGGGACTGGCGGTGGAGTTCGGCTCGCTGGTACTTTGAATAGAAATCTGTTGGTTCACCGAATCGGTGGCCGCCTGGTTTGGGAACTGATGATGAATTCACCACGAATGTGTAATGGCCATCCGACGAGATTGCATCTTATGCCTCCGGCACCCGACCGCCCTCAACAGGCGGCCGGGCCACCCAGCGGGTAACCGGGCAGTTCCCCATCGCACAGCATCGATTATCGATTGGCTTCATCGAAACTATCCACAGAATCTCATTCCCAAAGCCCCGAGAGATTTTGGCGGGGTTGTTACACCGCAAGTGGTTACAACACGGCTCAGAAGTACGATCGAAGCGGCAAGAGCTTTGGCTCAACAACTGAGGCACCGTGGCAGTTGCGATACAAATTGTACGTCGCTCACGATTAGAGTAGAATGTGATGCAGGCTATCGCGCCTATTTAGAAGAGGGGGTGTTTCCCGACAGAGATGGCATTCTCCACAATTACGCAAGTGCTGACCGTGATCGCGATCTCTGCAATTATTCTGAGGCTATCAACATTGAGAAGTAATATTAAGGCCACGATATGCAGCCGAAACACTACATACGCGCACTGCTTCTTTATTGCGGATTTGTATTCAATTATGCGTGCCAGCCGGCAATCGCAGAAGAATGGCGTTTTTTACCAGGTGATGCATTTTTTGAATCTGCATTGACTCAAGAGCTTGCTGACATGATGACGGTTCATGAAGATGGTGATACTCTCAGTCTCCGCTATCATACTCATGCTAGAGTGGCGTTAGAAGCCGGGTGCGCCGTCCTTGAGATTAAGCGGATTGGGCTTAAGCGAAGAAAATTACTGGCGTGTCTTTATAAAATGCTGAGAAAGCAGCAGGCTCCGATTTTTGAAATTACAACGAATGAGAGGGGAGAATTGCGCCGTGAGTTAAACGGTATGGCGCTATTGGTCTATAACAAGACGTTTGATTATCAACGATATGCTATTGGGCTTCGGTATAATGAAGATTGGGCGGAGGAAGGTGCGATGTTTTCGACATTGCCAGAGTTCGTCAATTATTATATTTCGGAAGACCTGACTCCTTCGTGTGTTATTGAGGACTGGCGCAACAGTAGGCATGTGCCACCATTGAAGGTTACATTTCCGCCACTTCTTGACAAAAATCTAAGAGAAGCTCAGTTTTCACCACTAACGGTTGACGCTTCAGAAGTGATATTTGTTGTAGTTACGTATCCAATGATAGAAGAGCTGCGCAAGAATGTGACCCCTTGGAAATGTTATTTTGTTAATCAACACACAATTGTAGGAGGGGGACCTACGGAAGAGGGGTGGATAGAGGAAGAAGTTAATGTGGACGTAGACACGATCGTTGAGAAGGACGAGTAGTGTTAGAGGCGGATTGAAAGCCCTATGTTTGCAATGACGGGAGCACGGGGACACGGGGGCACAGCATATTCTGTTGATGGAGAATCTAACAATGATGCCCAAACGCGATTTTCTGTCTTTTCTTGTGGCTGTGGCTATGGGTGCAGGCATCTGGGCGCTATCTCCGATCGTCACCGGTAAAACTGAACCTTGGGATTCGCGCGGCCCGTATTATTCGATTGCGTTACTAACTGGCGGAGTACTGTCCGCAGCAGTATGCCCGCGGTATTTTTGGCTCGCACCAATCGGGATTCAGATTGGAGTGCTCGCGTTTATGCTGCTCAGGGGGATTATAGGACCATTTATCGTTCTGTTTCCTTTGTTTGCATTGTATCATATGATTCCGTCATTTATCGGCGCTGTGGCTGTGTATGGAATTTACGTCGCCGTGGGTCCAGCAAGTCGTTCAGGAGAACGGTAAGTGTAATATGTTGTGTTCCTTCATAAAGACGCGTGAATACAGTTTTGCGTAGTCGCACACTACGGGGGGCGCAGCCCAAATGATCGTAGACGACAACCTGGCCAAGCAGCCTGTTGAAGAATCTGTGAATTTCAGAGGTTTCATCCGATTTTTGTATTGGCGAGAAAATGTGGCGGACAGGCCCAGAAGGCCATGCAAGTAGCCGGTAGAGGGAAGTGTCGCCGATGATGGCTCCAGAGAGCGATTTTGAGTGAACTATAGACCGGAATAATGGCCGAAATACGGTCCCTGGCCGTGTGCAACGTCCTCGGTTTGCCCATTCCGAACAGCTTGAGCATCAAGATTCCCAGATTCCGGGTGGCAGCCACCATCAGATAGCGTTTGTTGATCTTGGCCAGGCCTCGTAGCCATGTTCTTCGAGATCCCCCGGTCTGACAGACGTGGGCAAAACTTCGCTCCACCTTCTCGCTGCGAGCACGCTGC
>NZ_DASWWZ010000549.1:0-7609 GCF_036405755.1 Schlesneria sp. | reverse complement strand
GAAAAGACTCTCTGCCATTAACCCAGCAAACAAGTCTCCCTTGATAGCGTGGTGAAGCGCCGACTTCTCGAATTGACTCAGCATGAACTTTGTCTTGGCTTCAACCTTGAGGACACGACGGCAGATTTCATGGTAGTGATCCTCTGCGAGCAAGCGGGCAAACTCCTCTTGATTGAGCAGTTCACACCACATCTCATGGGCGACCCATTTGCAATTTCGTTCGTCCTTGAGGTATCTCGGATCGTTGAATCCACCGGGACAAAGACGAAGAAATTTCTCTTTCGGTGATTCGACAGTCATCAGTGCCTTTCCTATTTCCATTTGCTCATCGAATCGGCTGTAACCTGACTTCCGGAATTGTCTGGGTAGCCTGTGCCAGAAACTGAACTGTTGACTGCTGATCAGATTCAATGCCTCACGCTTAAACTCCGGGGTGTGCTTCCGACGTTCTTTCGACCTACTCTGGACTCCTCAAGGAAAAGCATACTCGCTTTCCTCACGCCCACATTTCATGGGCAAGTCCAATTCGTGCGATGTCAGCCTGCTTCTAGAATCCGAGTTTCTTTCCGCGTTGTTTATCGACTTCGTTAGAGAGTTCGGCTGGAGTTGTTACATGTTGCTTCACTGCTTCCACTGGCAGACATACTCTGATGCCCAGATATTCTCCGCGAGTATCGGGGGGGAAAGCTCTTCGCCCTGCTGATCGAAATGAGGCCGAATGGCCATCGAGAAAGCAGCCACCACGGACAACCTGCTGCGAACCAGCGGAAGGTGCAGAAATGGGATTCAGTGCGATTCCGTTGTCAAACTGGCTGTAAAAGCCTGGATCCCAACTGTCCTGTAACCATTCCCACACGTTGCCGGACAAGTCGAAGAGCCCGAATGGATTCGGCTTCAATTCTCCTGTCGTATGCGTCCGCATCGCGGAATTCGAAGCAATCCAACCTGCCAGAATCAGGTCTTGATCTTGATCGCCAAACCAATACTTCGTCGTGGTTCCAGCGCGGCAGGCAAATTCCCATTCTGCTTCCGTTGGCAAGCGGTAGCCCGTGCCCTCCAGTTGCGTGATTGTGTTGCCGAAACGGGAGTACCATGGTTTCAGCTTTTGCTGCTGGCTCAGCTTTGCACAGAATTCCGCCGCATCAACCCAACTCACTGACTCTACCGGAAATCGTCGTGTATCTTCGTCATCAAGAGCGTCCGCCCCGGAGCCCTGCGGTGCAAAATGAGCAGGATTTCGGTTCATGACACGTTGATACTCTTCCTGCGTTACTTCGTGGATGCTCACGTAGATCGGCTGCGATAAAACGACCTTGTGCCGTGGTCCTTCGCCTGGAACATATTCCTTCCAACCGAGAGATCGGAGTGCGTCCTGAATCTCCTCGTCCGTGGACCCCATCATGAACTCGCCGGGCGGGATCATGCGGAATTTCATGCCGATACTGTTTGTGTATTCAATCGGCACCTTGAGGAATGCGGCCCACTCCTCCTGATGTTTCTTCGCCTGTTCTGTATCAAAAGGGGCGACAGCTGGCCTGGGAGCATCCGGAGGCCAACCGTGCCACGAATTGGTCGCGGATACGGGCTTGTGGTCCAACGGCACTAACCTCGCCGTGATCTCTTTCTTCCCGTGCTGAGGCATCTCAAACTCTTGCCAATAGGTCGAGAAGCCGTCTTTGACAACCTTGAGACTGTGCTTGCCGGGATCGACATCGATTGTGATCTCTCCGCTACCACCTTTCTGACTGATTTCGACCTGCCCATCGGCATCCAGCACCTGCACCATCGCATCCGATTGATCGACGTCGACGATCAGCTTCCCGTCTTTGGTCTTCAGCGAAACGAGGATGCCGGCCAGAATCATTACGCTCAAGAGAGCGACACCGATCAGGGCCAGCGTCTTGTTGCTGCATGTCTTTCCCGCAATGGCCTTTGGATTCGCTGGAATGGTTGGATCTTTCGGCAACTTCTTGAGAAAGTCGAAGGGACCGTTTTCAAACGTCGTGGTCGGCGATTGCAGATGTGTGATGGTGGCTGCCGGGCCAGCCGTGCATCGTTGCAAATCAATAATCACCTCAGTCATTGACTGGTAACGGTCTTCGACCTTCTTGGCGACCAGCTTCTTGAACACGACTTCAAGTTCTTCCGTGACTTCCGGGTGAATTGTGCGGAGTGCAGGAATTGGCTGTTCCCGATGAGCCAGCAGTTTCTTCATCAGCGTCTCGCCTTCGTAGGTCGATTTGCCGGTCAGCAGGAAATAGAGGGAACATCCCAACGCATAGATGTCGGCACGAGCGTCGGCAGACTTGGTATCCAGAGCCTGTTCGGGAGCCATGTAATCCACGGTCCCCATGATCGTCCCGGTGGATGTCAGGTCTGCCTGCGGCGAGTCCTCTCCGTCCACACTCAGGCGAGCCAAACCCATGTCGAGAATCTTCACCGTTCCTTCGGTGTCCAGCAGAAGATTGGCAGGTTTGATATCTCGATGAACGATTCCCTTCTTGTGGGCGGCTTCCAGGCCTTTGGCGGCTTGCAGGACATAATTGACGGCTTCCTCAACGGAAAGCGGCCCCCCCTTCTTGACCAAGACCGAAAGATCACGGCCCTCTACCAACTGCATGACAAGAAAGTGAATGCCATTGGACTGATCGGCATCGTAGGCCGTGACGATGTTGGGATGTATCAGCTTAGCGGCCGCTTTGACTTCCCGGTGAAAGCGGGCAATGGCTGCCTGGTCCTTGGTCATCGCAGTCGGCAACACTTTGACTGCCACGAGCCGTTCCATGACTCGATGCCGGGCCTTGAAGACTTGCCCCATACCGCCCGCTCCGATCTTTTCCATCAGGACATAGTTGCCGAGGGTCAGCGACTTCCCCTTGCCTTTGGAAATTTCTTCAACCTGAAACTTGGTCAGTTTCTTCTGCCTGACCAAGTGACGCGCGAGGTCTTCGGCGTTTTGGGGTGACGCCTTCGGCGGAATGAAATCCTTGATCGTGTCATCCGTCAGAATCCCACTCTCTTCAAGCTGCTGGAGGAACTTGTGAAGGGGGACGGTCATCGTTAGGTTTCGAATTCTAGTGATGGAATGGAACGAGAATCGTCTGCGATATATTCCCGAAACACGCTCTCATTTACCAGACAACGTGAGACTCCCGTCGGGAAACCGCCAATACTGTTCGGCACGAGATGCGACGTGTCTCATAAACGCTCTCGGCGATTTCATTCTGCTGATGAGCTCACTTCGTGACATCGCGCCGCTGGAGATTCGGCGCGATGAAAGAGATGCGGAGAGTGGCTTCCGCATGAGACTCTGGCAAGAAGATGCCGCGGTTTGTATCGCAGGGAATGACTCGCGCGAAATCTGCTGGGGTGGCTGGTCTACTTCACCAGTCGGTCCGCGTATGACGCCTGGCGGGGCCGTACTCCAACAGGGCGATCAGGAGACGAACTCGCGGATGAACTGAATCAGCGAGGGGTCTGGCTGATAACGGGTTGTGTTGAGCGGATTGTGTTTATCGGCGAAAGTCGAGCTAAGCGCCTGATTCAAAACTTTGGGCAGGTCCTCGTCCGTTTCGGCAACGATGATTTGTTGCGAGCGTCGAAAGTGGCGCACGGTGGCGAGCTGATGATCGTTTCGTTGCTCGCCCAGGTCGGCTCGCTTGGGCATGATGATGATTGGCTTGAGTAGTTCGAGGGCCGTGATGATCGTCCCCATCCCTGCGTGGGACACGATCAATCGCGATTCCTGAAAGATTTCTCGATATTTACCTGGTGTGAGAAATCGAACAGACTCGCAGTTCGCAGGCGCGTAGCTGCCGGTCCCAATCTGGGCAAAGACCTTTTCCTTCGACGAAGTCTCGGCAATCCACTGGTCCACCGCCTTGATCAGACGGTCAAACGGATCCAGACTGCCGACAGTCACAAAGATCATATCACAGCACCTTTGTAATCAGCGCCGTCTGGTGATGCGAGATGACTCCACTGCGTCAGAGTGACATCCGCATGTTTCGACGCGAGTTGCCCAGAGAGCGAGAGTTCTTCCGCGTTGGCAATGCTGTCGATCCAGAGCGTCTTCGCACCGAGGAGCTTGCCCAGGCGAATCGCAACGTAGCCGGGGGCAGCCCCCGTCGTGATGATCGCGTAGGGCCGGTGCCGCAGCAGAATCCAAAGGATCTGTGCGCTCAAACAGAGCAGCCGCAGTTTCTGGTTTCGAGTCGCCTCACAGACAACGACGAATTTTTCCCCTGCGACCATGCTGTGATAGGAAGGGTCCGTGGTGACAAACGTCACATCAGATTCAGAGAGCGCCGGGCGCAGACGTAAAAGCTGAATCCAGTGTCCTCCCCGAGAGGCCACTGCGAGGACTTTTCTTCGTTTCCCATTAGATGGTAGTGAGGAGGGGAGTCCCTCCGTCCGATGCGACTGTGCGACGTCCGGGCGATTCGCACTTTGCTCATATTCACTCACACGCAGTCCTCTCGCCCACCTGATCAGAAAAGTGGTCACTGGCTTCCCGATTTGTGATGCGTTTGTACCGAGTTCCACCTGAGCGGGGAGATGGTGCGGTGCAGACTGAAAAGCGAACCGAAAACATTTTTTGAGTTTTACTCCCTGCACCTCTGGTCCCCGCAACGAGACTTAGGCCAGTATTGGGTTTGATTTCAATCCGGCTGAAGCATTCGTCATCTGCAAAGTTTTACATTGCCGATCGATTCACGTGCCGATGGCGATGTGACGACCTAAGTGCCGGCTGCTGAAGGCAGCGCCTTGTTGCCAATAGAAACTCTCGGCACGATCTTCGCAACACTGCTGCGGACTCGCCAGCGAAATCTCCGCACGCCCATTCGGGGAACCGTACCGGATATTGTTTCAGCCCTCTTCGCACCTGTGGCGTCATCGACACGTACCGTCGCGTTACGTCCGACGTCCGCCACTTTTCCTCAGGACTCCTTGTCAGACAAGAGAGTTCGTAACGGCCGCTCCCACGGTCATGCTGAGGACCGCGGCGTCATCCCTCACAAATCTGAAATCCGCGCGAGGATGTTTGCACGTTGCTCGACGGCGGGGCCCGAGTTGCAATTGTGAAACCGCACCAATCAATCGGATTTCGTTGTCGGAAGAATCAAAACCGATCAAGGCGACCGGGACTACTCACTTCCCTTGGAGTAGCGGCCAAGTGGCACGGAACTGCGACAGAACGTCTGGATGCTGATCAGGGGCTTGAAGGCATCTGTGTCTGTCAGGATATTCCATGTCAGGAATTTCGTCAGCATTCTACTTTCTGAGCCCTTTGGCATTCCTTGGGATATTGAAGCGGTGATTCGCGTTCTCTGGTGCGCGTTCAACTTGCGACGAATGCCGGTGTGATTGCGAACGGTGGACTGTCACTGCCCCAGCGGCACGCGGCATGAGTCCATTCGAAGTCCGGTGTCAGGCAATTCAGAATGGCCGTGAGTCGCTCGTGTAGATTAAGGGATTGTTATCTAATGCAGCGTGAGCTGTGCTGTTGACAGGTCGCTAATCCTGCGCAGCGAAGCTGTCTTGTGCGTGGTCACCATTCCCATGCGTTATTAAACGTATTCGATCACACGGCGGGTGGATTCCCTGATTCGGAATGGCAGAAATATTACAACATAAGTAGATTTCCTGAGCGTGCTAACACCCTCGGTCTCACGTGCGACACCAGGTAAGTAGTCTGCTTTCACCTCTCTCGACAACTGTGTTGTCATTCTCAGTTCCCTCCCCGTCAACTATGTCTAAAGGGCTCATTCGAATGGAAGTGAATCTTTTCGGAAGGATCTCCGCTGCCTTGAGAATCGCTGCAATGATGTGCGTCTCATGCGCCTCCGCGCAAGCGGCTCTCATCTCGGGGCCGGTACCGGACAGTAAGACAGTCGTCTGGGCTGACCTGCGATGGGCCTATGCCTCGCCGGTCGCGGTGACAGACTATCATAACGTTAACATCCTGCTGGAGCCGTCCGACAATGGAAATGTGGGCTGGCGATATGCGACCGCCGAAGAGTGGGCGAATCGACCTGATATCTCTCTTTTTCTCGCACTACCCGGAGGCGGAAATGACGCAGTGCGGTATTGGAACACAGGCTATACGCACATTGATACGGTTGATTACACGGCTGGCAATGTCACGTCCTACCATTACGGAGATCCCGGTTTTCTAGGATTCGACATCGCGTCTGCAGATACCATTTACGTGAAGGATCTCAGTTCTCCTCCTGTTCCTGATACGGTTCCCGAACCCGGTACCTTTGCGCTTCTCGGCCTGGGGGGATTGGGGCTGGGCGTACGAGCCATCCGACAGCGTTGGTGCAGAGGACGATAAACTCGTAGCCTCGACCAGTTCGTCGGGTCGCACTTCGCTGATGGATCACGCCCTTCCGTCTGGACGCCCGCGTGTGTCTGGACTGAGGGGCGTTTGCCTGATTCATGCTCGGGCTACGCAATCGGCAAGCGACCGCACAATGACGAAGGGCAACTTGGAAGAGAGTTGTGTCGGTACGGCTGGCGATGCTGAAGCAACCTGATGCTGCGGATGCCTGACCGTAGATGCAATGACTCAACTGTCGGAGCCGGTGTCACTCTGGAACCAGGCATTCTCGCGCGGAAATACAGACCCCTTCGCAGAGCCAGATGATTGCTTGAGTCCTCACCGAGAGAGTCAGTCGCCTCGAGCGAGTGCGAGCGCACCGTGAACAACGACGCTCTCCCCGAGTTCCGCTGGGAGAATGCGGTACGCCTCTCGCAGTGGCGGGAAGACATACTGCTGGACCGCAGTGCGAAGTGGTTCGAAAAAGATTTCTTCGCCGACGAGTGATACGCCTCCGCCGACCACCACAACTTCCGCAGAAACGAGCGTCAGAAGTTGTGCAATTCCCCAGCCCAGGACTTTTGTCGCCGCGGCATATTGATCCCGGGCCAGCTGATTGCCTGCGATTGCGGCTTCACCAATCGCTTTGGTTGTCAGTTTCTGGAAGTCGCCGCCGCAGCGTTCACGGAAGTCGTGGATGTCTCGTGTGGCTTCGCCTGCCTGGAGGATGGATTCGAGTCGCTTGACGGTCGCGATAGCGATTCCCGGGCCAGCGGCGAACGATTCAACGGTCTGATAAGGGGAAGTCGCGTCCAGGCCGGGTCGCAGATGGCCAATTTCAGCAGCCGCAGGACGGTATGTTCCGTAGATCTTCCGATCGAGAACGAGTCCGCCACCGATACCAGTCCCGACAGTGACATAAAAGACACTGCGGGCTCCACGGCCTGCCCCGAAGTTGGCTTCTGCAAGTGCGGCCACATCGCAATCGTTGCCGAGAATGGTCGGAACCCCCAGTTCCTGCTCGGTCCATGCACTCAGCGGAAAGTTGTCCCAGCCTGGAACCTGGTGACTGGTCTGGACGATTCCCTTTGATCCAAAAATGGGACCTCCAAAGCCGTAGGCCGCACGTTCGATCTTGTGTTCGGCGACCAGCTTTCGACCGACTGTTCGAATCTGGTCTCTGATCCCCTGCCCCCCTTTGGAGATATCGACATCGAGTCTCTCGAAGGCAACGAAGTCAGATCCGTCCCCCTGTCCAACACCCAGTTGCAGTTTCGTGCCGCC
>NZ_DASWWZ010000548.1:0-6757 GCF_036405755.1 Schlesneria sp. | reverse complement strand
AAAAAGAGTTCGCAGCGTTCAACTACTTGTTGTTCCCGCGGCAGGGAGACTGGAGCGTCATTAAAGTGACGGCCGGGGTGGATCAATGGCAACCAACGAATGAAGCCTTTCCCGAAGAGGTGATTCAAGCGGACTACTTTGATGAGAACTGGCAAACCTCCGTTAAAGCGAGGTGATGGGTAGGTGTAATAGGGCTGGCTCCTGACCCTGTTGTTTGAGGAGTCGGCCTAGGAATGGGATTGGTGTCCGTGGGACGAATCCCATAAACAAAAAAATTCTTGAACGTCCAGCAGGAAACAAATCAGACTGAATATCAAGGCCGCCGCAGGTGGTTGCGGGTCGTAGTGAGGAGTACAAAAGGAGCAGAAAATGGTTACCTACTACGTCGCGTCTCCGATTCGACATGCCCTGGTCACGGCAGAGAGTGAAGTCGATGCCTGGATTGCTGGCCATGCCGCACTCCACCGAATCCACACAGAACTGCTCGACCGGACCGGTGAAGATTTTCCCGTTGAGATCAGCCATGTCCGCCTGGCGACGCCCGAAGATATCGCCATCTGGCAGCGGTTGAACGAACCCCCCGTCGAATACACTCACGATTCGACAGGGATCTAGCCAGACCCACCGTCATGTTCTCCGATGTCTGCACTTGAGAGGTTGCTTTCCGGCAAGGCCTCTCAATCTCCCTCGTGGTTCATTGCGGGACGGAGGACTTCCGACTGTTCATAACGTCTTCGACGGAATCACTCCCGGTGGGGCGATGGAAACACAGTGTCGGCCCCTCGAAAGCTTCAGGCGGCCGTAGCGTCCCGCAGTGGCTGCTCGTCGTGGAAGCACCCTGATGTTACATCAAGCCGTCGAGGGCCTCTGTGCCGCTCCGTAGCGGGCGACGATTGATCGAATGAATCACTTCCAGCAACCGCTTCTTCGCTCGTCGATAATCACGGGCCGCCAGCGCCGCATGGCGGTAGCTTGTCCGCTGGATAATTGGATCCTCTGCAATCGGCGTCAACTCGGGAATCTGCTGCGGTGATGCATGCACCCCCGCGTGGACAGGAGTTCCCGGAATGACGTTGAATGTGTTGAAGCGAATTCGATCGATGTGTTTGGCGTGCTCTTCGAAGAACTTGCGCGTCTCGTCCAGATCGGCCGCCGTCTCCGTGGGAAACCCGTGAAAGGCAGTGCAGCGTACGCTCAACCCTGCTTCGTAGGCGTCGACCACAAATTGCCGGTAGTTCTCGATCAGCGACCCCTTCTTCATTCGATCGAGCAGTCGCTGGCTTGCCGTTTCAAAACCGAAACTGACTCGTCGCATACCGGCGTTCACAGCGGCGCGAAGATCCTCAGCCCTCAGACCGTTATCGGGGCGTTTATCGACGTGTACCGTGCCAATCCATTCGGCTCCGGGCACGGCTGACTGAATTCCCCCGACGATCTCTCGCCAGACCCGCACGTCAGAATTGAGCTTCAAATCGAGGAACAGGAAATGACGGGCATCGTGCCGAGCGGCAAGTTCCCGCATCTCGTTCAGGACGACCGGGGCAGACCGGGTTCGGAAGGTGCGACCGTTGACGGAAACGACGTCGCTGCAAAAAACGCACTGACTCCAGCCGCAACCGCGACCCGACATCAGCGGGATCACCCGCATGCGATATTTGTCCCAGGGAAAGTCGGAAAAATCAGGGATGGGAAGTTGATCAAGTTCCCGCAGGGGCGGAGCTTCAGGGGCAACTCGACCGTTCGGCAAGACAATCCCCGGAAACTGAAGCAGGTCACCACCGGCGATGGCTGTACGAACCAGTTCCGGCAGGATGAGGTCTGCCTCGCCCCCATAAATGGCGGTGAGACCGGGAACACTTCTCCAGGCGTCGGACGTCGCGGGGATATTGAAGACGGGGCCCCCCAGCAGCATGGGAATTCCCCGGCTTTGAGCAATCCGCCCGATCTCGACGACGGATGGATAGTGCTGCAGGTACGCTGACAGCAGTAGGATATCTGGCTTCTTCGCCAACGCCCGGTCGCACTCTGCCACCACCACGGGATGAGGCCGATTGATCCACCAGGACCGCATCCGCCGCGCTGTGTCTCGCATCCCCAGCAGGAATGGGTTACTCGTCAGATGAAATCGACGAATCCAGTGGTCGATGCGACCTTCCTGTTTTTCTCGCGCGACCGCCGGGACGCCATGAGACAGCGGACACAAGACGTCGACATCGAAACCCGCTTTACGGAGTGATGCCACCAGCAGGCCGATGGCCAGTGTGGGGAACGTGGCGAAGTTGTTAAGGTCAACAATCAGGACTTTCTGCTTCATTCTCACGCCCCGCGGTCTGAAAAGGAGAGTTATCGGAACTGCTGCCCCCTGGGCGACGTCGCAATCTCTTGTTTAGTCAGGTGTTCAGTGTGCACGTGGGTTAACTTCGTACTGATATACTCATCAAATCCATTTTAAGTCAACTGGCTCACTGACTGTGCCGAAATCCGCGCATCAGGCACTCCGGAATCTCGATCGAGCCCCCGCAAACCCGCCACCGGTCTGAGTTCGCAAGCTTTAAGGATTGCACTCTTTACTGCCGAGGAATCCAGGTTCCTGCTCGATTTTGCGTCTGCGCGACTTCGACAAGGATCCACAAAATGAATCGCTGGATATCTGAACACGTGGTATCATGTCACTGGAAACCAACATGAAAATCATGCTGAGGCAGTATCAACAGAATCCGCGTCTGTTCGTGATTTACGTTCGTGCCGGCTGCTTCCTTTGACTGGCGTTATGGAGTCCAAAGCGACTGTCCGAGTCGCACTCTCAAATGTCTGCTCTGCCGTTACTACAGGAGTCTCATCATGGCGACGATGAAAGCCGCTGTCGTTCGCGATTTCGGAAAGCCTCTCCAGATTGAGGAACTTCCCGTCCCCGAGGTGGGGCCTGGCCAGATCCGGGTCAAGATCGAAACCACGGGGGTCTGCCATACGGACCTGCATGCAGTGCAGGGGGACTGGCCGGTCAAGCCGACGCTCCCCTTCATCCCCGGTCATGAAGGGGTCGGTTATGTTTGCGCCGTCGGCTCGGGTGTCAAGCATATTAAAGAGGGGGATTGTGTGGGGATTCCCTGGCTCCACACCGCGTGTGGATACTGTGAGCACTGCCTTGGGGGCTGGGAAACTCTCTGTGAACGTCAGAAGAACTCCGGCTATTCGGTCAACGGAAGTTTCGCTGAGTACGTGATCGCCGATCCCAATTTCGTGGGTCGAATCCCCTCCGGGGTCGACTTGGTCGAGATCGCGCCGGTGTTGTGCGCGGGGGTCACCGTTTACAAAGGCTTGAAGGTGACCGATACACACCCGGGAAACTGGGTTGTCATCTCCGGAATCGGAGGACTGGGCCATCTGGCCGTTCAATACGCGATCGCCATGGGACTGAACGTCGCAGCCGTCGATGTGGACGATACGAAGCTGGAATTTGCTCAAAGACTGGGAGCGAAAGTGACGGTTAACGCCCGTCACTGCGATCCGGCCGCCTACTTGACCAAAGAGATCGGAGGAGCTCATGGAGTCCTGGTGACGGCCGTCTCCCCGATCGCCTTTCAGCAGGCACTGGGAATGGTCCGCCGCGGAGGTACCATCTCGTTGAACGGACTTCCACCCGGAGAATTCCCGCTGGGAATCTTCGACATGGTGCTGCGAGGCATTACGGTTCGAGGTTCCATCGTCGGAACCCGTCTCGATCTCCAGGAAGCACTCGACTTCGCCGCAGCGGGCAAAGTGAAAGCGGTCACATCGCCGGAACCCCTCGAAAACATCAACAGCGTCTTCGAACGAATGCACCAGGGCAAAATCGAAGGCCGAATCGTCCTCGACCTCCGCCAGGCATGAGGAACGCGCATTCCTCGAAGTGACTGACCAACTGGGTTGAAGTGGCGGAACGGGATGTCGCGCCAGGCTGAGGCCCGGTTGGTCTCCAGTTCGTGCCGGTTCCAATCCGGTCTTGTGCATGTTGAGAGAGTGGACCGGCACTGTTCACAGTACCTGTCCCACTTTTTCAACGAGCACCGAGCGGCAGATTTTCTGAAATCGTCACCTGCCGCAAGCCTCGGGGCCAGTTCCGGCAAAGGACGATTCGTCTCGAATTGTCAAAGAGCGAAAATCCAGCGATTCGGTTTGCGGTCCGTTACAATGCCGTGGTGAGCGGATCTGCAAGAGCCTCAGTGGCTTCCTTCTACGCAAAGCGATCGAGCACCAGGTGACCACCTCAGGGAAGATCCTGACCGGCTGTTGTAAATGGGACCCTGGGTCAGGTGTCGCAATCCGTTGGCCAACCGGGCCAGTCGGCCAGAATCACTTAAACCGTGATTGCGAAAGCACATGGGGCTGGCCACCGACTGGCCAAAGCTTGGCCAGCTGGCCAGCCCGTTACTCCTTTCCCGGCGTCCTGTTTCACCGACATTCCTCGGAAAGTCGCCATCGTCCTGGCCCGTAGCAGGGGACTCCCGCGGCTGTGTCGTCTCTCTCCGGATTCCCTCGCCGCGACCACCCATCAATCAATCGTCCCTCCCGGACTCACGATCTCCCACCGCCACTTCCTGAGTTTTGACTCGCCCGGTCTCGACTCCCTCCGCTCCTGCAGCGTGGGCAACGTCTCCCTCCGCAGGTTCATCATCTTCCTGATAGAGAAACCGATCGAGCGGCCAGGGAAGGTGCGGATTCACGACATCCCCCTCTCGTAACCTCCAGGCCCAGGAGTTTGTCCCGGGGATTCGCCACGAGTTTCCTTTCAACCCACAAAACGCCCGTCGCAATGTTCTTTCGCTGAAGCCCATCACATCCGCCGCGGACTTCACCTGCTTGAATTCATACATCTCCGTCTGCATGAAATCCCGCAGCCAGCACATCGCCCGTGCCAGCTCGCTGAATTCCTGCTCAAACAAGGGAAGTCGCTGCCGCTCCCGCATTTCGGTCTGAAACCGCTCGGCCGTCAGCCAGATCGGCCGGCGGTCCCATTCAACGCGACCTGCACTGAGCACAAAGGAGCGGGCAGGCGTTCTCTCAACCAGATTGGCTTTGACGGGCAACAGCAACCGACGTTCCGTGCGATCAGGATCACGGCCGATCCACCAAGCCGATGGAGCGACCAACTCCAGCGGCGTCAAACGGTGATTCCCAGCGGCTCTGGCTTTGGCCGGGCCGTTCACCACCAGCAAAATGGCGACCTGATTCGCGGCCGCAATGCCCGCCAGACGCTGCATCGTCAACAGCAGGGCCGTCCCATCGAAACGGCTCTGCTCGAACGAAGAATCCTGCAGGAACGGATCAATCACGATCAGTTGCAAGGGAGAACCCGCCGCGGTTCGTCGTTCGATCTCCTGTTCCAGCAGCGCCAGATCGTCCCTTAGCTGGAACGGCCGGCATCCGTTCCCCCGGTGATCCGCTTCGTTCGTGGGAATTCCCTGGATCACACGAATGCGGCGCATCTCTGCCCCGGCCGCCAGTAATCGCGGCCGCAGGACTTCCGCCATTTCATAGTCCGGCGAGATGAACAGCACCTCACCCCCGTCGCCGTCGCCGGTGTGAGCCGGGGACGAGGTATTCGACGCTCGCAAGCTCATCCGATCACCCCGCGTCACCGCAGCCGCCACATCGACCGCCACGAACGACTTTCCGATACCGGAAGCACCAGCCAGGCTCGTCACCATTCCCCGCGCCACCAGTTCACCCCACAGCCAGACAAACGGCCGAGCCTCCAGCTCCTCAACACACCGCGAAACAAACCCCTCCTGCACACCAGTTCCCAAGTCCCCCTCCGCATCCACGTCAGTCAAACACCCCCCTCGCCGCGACGGCTCCCCCCTCCTCACACCCTTCGCCGAATCACCTGAATGACAATGTTCGAGTTCCAAGCTCTAACCTCCTCCTCGTCTGAGCGCACCTTCAACCGCAGTTTTTCGAACGAACAGGCGATTGCAGAAGGGAACGCTAAAAAGAAGGGGCATGCTCGCCCCGGTTGCCCATCCCCGTCCTGCAACTTCCACCACGAGCAGTGTCAGCAACAAACACTCTGCGAACGAGACCAAACCTCCAAACGTTTGGAACAAAACCTCATCCCCAAAGAACTGGTGATCCAGGAAGAACAGGTGTCAATCCGTCACCCAGCAGGAACCCAGGCAGTTTCCCCCCCAAGATCCCTCCCCACGCCAACAAACCGCTCTCCCCGGACCCCGAGTCGGCCGGCAGCCACGACTGCCCCGCTAAGCCGCCCTCGCACCCAAACCAATCCGCTCTCCTCCGACCCCGCGTTCGGTGGAAGCCACGACTGAGCGGCTAAGAGCAGAAAGCAGCCCCACACAAGAGCTCTCCTCCGACCCTGTGTCGGTGGAAGCCACGACTGAGCGGCTAAGAGCAGAAAGCAGCCCCACCCAAGAGCTCTCCTCCGACCCCGCGTCGGTGGAAGCCACGACTGAGCCGCTAAGAGCAGAAAGCAGCCCTACACAAGAGCTCTCCACCGACCCTGTGTCTCATCGTACCACACAAGTCTGCCGTAACGGGTTCGTGAAACGCGATGTCGGTGGCATCCTGACCTGTGTTTCTGGGGGCGAATGAGGTTCAACGATGGAGAATGATTGGAGACGGGGTCCACCCGAGCGAGTAGTCGGATGAGAGAGAGCACGAAGAGTGGGGAACGATGCTCTTGAATGGCAGCTGGCGGGCTGTCAGAGCGTACATCAGCGAGCGAGCTCGTCTTGAGCGTGGTTACTCGTCGACGGTT
>NZ_DASWWZ010000547.1:0-8157 GCF_036405755.1 Schlesneria sp. | reverse complement strand
CGGCCGAAACGGTTCGCCGTCGTTTAGGAAACTGGTACTTGGGACTCTGTGATCAGCCTCCACGGAATGCATCGAGCGCGCAGGAGTGGGGGCTATTCATTTATGGAGCGGCATCGATTGCTTACCGCCTCTTTCTGACGTTCTCGATTCTCTGGTTTCTACAGAGTTGGTTAAAACCACACGGGCTCGCCCCCGTGGTGCACGTGCTTGGGGGACTGATGCTGGGCATGACGTTTCTTTTGCCCCCACTTCAGTTGCTGCGATGGATTCAGCAGCCTGCGCAACGAAGCCGAGTTAATTGGGGGCGTTTTGTTGCCAGGACCGGTGCGACGGCCCTGGCTTTCGCCTGGCTGTTTCTGATGCCCCTGCCTGCGTGGATCAATTCGTTCGCTTCCTGTGAAATGAATGACGCAGCGCGGGTTTATGTCACGGCGGAAGGAACTCTGGTAAACAGCATCGCCGTCGGTACAGAGGTTGGGGCGGGGCAGGAGGTCGCGTGGCTGGTTGACCCGAGGTTGGAACGAGAGCTCGCACGACTACATGGTGAGAGCGAGGAATGTCGAGTCCGACTGGAACAACTGGAACGCCGTCGAGTCCAGGATGCGACCATTGCCGCTCAAATTCCGATCGTTCGCGAAGCCTATCAGGATCTGAAACAGCAGTACGATCGCAGAACGAAGGATGCTGAGCGACTTGTCCTTCGTGCACCGCGAGCGGGGTCTGTGATAGCACCCTCCCCGGCACCTCGAGTAACCTCCGATGCCCTCCCTTTCTGGTCTGGTTCTCCCCTTGATGATCGCAATCGTCACTGTTTTTTACGAGCGGGAACGACTGTCTGTCTGATCGGGGACCGTACGGACCTGGTGGCGATGCTGCTGATCAGTCAGGAAGACTTTCCCTTCGTACGCGTGGGGCAGCAAGTGCGAATCGAGTCAGCGTCATCGCCGGCAGCAACACTCGACGGGGAAATCACGGAGTTGGCGGAACTGGATCTTGACCGTGTTCCCCCGAATCTCGTCCAGCGGGCGAACCTGCCGACTCGTCTAGCATCCACCGGAACGATCAGGCCCTACGGGACGTGGTATCAGGCTCGAGTTCAATTGCCCAAACAAGAGAATCTACCCCTGCCCGGAATGGTGAGTCGCGCCCGCATCCAGATTGAACCGCAGCCGCTGCTGGCCCGGTTTCAGCGATGGTTCCGACGAACGTTTGCGTTGAGTGACGCGTAGACTGGTCGCGTGGGTAAGCAAGAACAGCTTTCCCATCAATCAGTGGGCTTAGCTGCCCGGAAATGAACACAGCCCCGCGACATCGGTATGGGAACGATGCGGCGGGGCTGTGTCAGCGACCCAAGCGAGGGTAGTCAACTGCAGGTCAGCTCACTTTGAGGTCGACCTTGTGCCAACCGTTGTACTGATAACCTTTCATGTTCCAGGGAGTCTCCTGCGGTTGTGATTCGTCGTCAGTCGTCACCGCACGAACAAGGAGGCTTTGCGTCTGTGGGGTCAGTGGAACTTCGACGGACCAGTGAAGCCAGCAGAAGTCACGGATGGGCGAGGTGATCCTGGTCGACTGCCAGGTACTACCGCCGTCTGCCGAAACTTCAACCGTCTTAATCCGGGTGCCGGTACGGCCGCTGGATAGTGCAACGCCGCGAACGGTCAGACGCTCTCCGGAAACCATCGCGTTCGGCGCGGGAGAGCAGATGATCGAGTTCAGCGGGTATTCGTAGATCGGAGGCGCCGCGTCGACTGCTGCGGGGGTGTCTTCCGTGATCACCTTGTACGCGTGGGCCAGATAGTGGTTGGGCGAAGGCTGATCGCTAACGGTGATTTTGGAGAGCCATTTGACGCTACGGGCGCCAATAAAGCCCGGAACAATTGTGCGAAGCGGGTAGCCGTGTTCGGTGGTGAGAGGCTTTCCGTTCATCATTGTGGCCAGCAGGCAGCCTGGAGCTGCGGGTGTGTCTGCCAGAGCTTTCTCGAGAGGAATCGAGCCACCGAATGGGAAGGTCTCTCCCTTCTCGGTAATCTCGTCCAGGCCTTCGAACCAGACGTGTTTGGCTCCGGGCTTGATTCCTGCTTTTTTCAGTACGTCTGACAAGCGTGATCCGCGCCATTCGGCGTTGCCGATGGCACCAGCATCCCACTGTACGCCAGGAACCTTCTTGACTCGATTGAACTCGGTTCTCCGATTCCCCGAGCAAGTCAGTGTCGCTGTGACCGAGTGCAGTCCGAATTGTTCAGTCAGTTCTGACAGTCCGAGGGTGAGAGGCTTCTCAACCAGACCGTCGATGGTCAGTTTGTATCCCTTCGCATCGATTTTGGGGGCAGTCCCGTGGTTGCGGATGAAGAAGGCCGCTGTCGGGGTGATCCAGTGTTCGAGCAATTTATCCAGTGAAGGCTCTGCATTGAGGGGCGTTTCCGTCCTGACGATCAACTGGTGGTCAGGAGGGACCTGCTGTGCCGCAAGCCACTGCGGAGAGTTGGATCCAATCAGGTACAGGCCGATGCCGGTGCTTCCCCATTTCAGGCAATCGCGACGACTGAGTTGTGACAACATGGTGTGGCTCCTCGTAGGGCAATTGAAATCAAACCGGTGTTCCCGATTGTACGTGTATCCGAAGGTTTTACCTAGACACTCTTCGGGGTTGCGATCATTAAGTCGAGGGGAGGATTTGCCGCAATCGCGTTTCCAGAAGGTCCTGGCCAGCAAGAAACTCAAGTCCGATTTCGATGGCAAGTAATGGAGGGCCCTTCCACTGGTCCGCAGCAATCTTCACAAGGTCTTTCTGCGTCGTCAGCACGACATCTGCACCGACAGTGGCCGCCAGTTGTTCGAGTTCAAGGTGGTCGTTTCGCGAGTAGTGGTGGTGGTCTGCGAAGTGACGGAACTGTTTGCAGTTCGTTTCAATCGACGAGACTGTCTGCTCGAACCCTTTGGGGTTGCCAATCCCGCAAAATGCGATGCAGTTCTTGTCCTTAAGTGTGCTCAACGGATGGGCCTGCCAGTGGAGATCCACCGCTTGCGTTGGCTTGAAGGCCAGATCGATGCAAGCAGTACCGGGGCACAGGCGCTGCAGTTCGGATCGAAGAGTTGCGAGATCGTGTTTCGAACACTGATTCGCTCTGGTAATCAGGATCAAATCAGCTCGTGATAAGCCGGTTTGCCGTTCTCGCAGGAGTCCACGGGGTAACGGATATCCGTAGCCCCAAGGCTGCAGGGCATCGATAAGGACGAGGTCCAGGTCGCGATCCAGTCGCCGGTGCTGGAACCCGTCATCGAGTAAGAGGACGTCACAGCCGAATTCCTGAGCGGCTCGTCTGGCGGATCCCACACGGTCCTTCTGCTGTAAGTGAGGGACTTCCGGGCAAAGGCGGTCGAGGACCAGTTTCTCGTCATTTCCGCACGGGGGCGGGTCGCCTGTGTTGCTTTGGTCGGTGGGGCTGAGTGCGCGATACCCACGGCTGAGCAATCCCGGGCGGCGACCGCAGGCACGCAGCCAATTCGCAAGCCAGGCTGCGGTGGGGGTCTTTCCCGTTCCGCCTGTGGTGATATTGCCCAGACTGATGACCGGGACAGAGACGCGATGGGTCTTGAGCCAGCCTTGGTCGTACGCTGTATTGCGCACCGTCATCACTGCGGAGTACGCTGATGAAGCGAGTGTTAATCCACCCCGAAGCAGGGAGGCGACTGGGCCAGCACGGCGGCCAGAGAGCAATTCGTGCAGCGCCGCTTCATCCATGGAAAAATTCTCGAATCCTGCCAGCTAAGGATCCTGTGATGAGCCAGAAAGAGCACTGGCGTGCGAAATCGCACGCCAGTGACACTCAATGTTCTGGACTGACGTTAGCATCCTGTCAGGCCAATTCAGCGATCTTCCGGCAGATCGCATCGGCCATCTGGCTGGTGCCAACGGCGGTAGGATCGGTCCGGCTTGCCTTGAGGTCGTAGGTAACGTCCTTGCCTTCGGCGATGACCTGGGCGACGGCTTTTTCCAGTCGGTCGGCGGCCTTGGTTTCTCCGAGGTGATCCAGCATCAGCTTGGCGGACAGAATCAAGGCGGTTGGGTTGACCTTGTTCTGGCCCTTGTACTTGGGAGCACTGCCGTGGGTTGCTTCGAAGATGGCCGCATCTGCACCGTAGTTGGCGCCTGGGGCAACGCCGAGACCGCCGACGAGACCAGCACACAGGTCGCTGAGGATGTCGCCGTACAGGTTGGGAAGCAGAATGACGTCGTAGAGCTCGGGCTTCTGCACGAGCTGCATACACATGTTGTCGATCAGGCGTTCCATGTAGGTAACCTTGCTACCGTCTGGAACCTTGCCATCGAGGGTTGGGTCGCTCTTCGACTTCAGTTCTGGCTGTTCGAACTTGGCATTGAACGATGCGGCAACGGCACGAGATTCATCGTACCAGAGACCATCGGTGAACTTCATGATGTTCGCTTTGCAAACCGAAGTGACCGACTTGCGGTTGTGCTTGACAGCGTAGTCGAAAGCGAACTTCGAAATGTTCCGGGTACCTTCGACCGAGATCGGCTTGATGCTCACACCGGTGGTGTCCAGTCCGGTGCTGATCTTGCGGCCCGTCGTGGCCTTGTTGATTGCCTGAATCAATTCTGCGGTGGCAGGAAGGCCAGACTGAAATTCGACGCCAGCGTAGAGGTCTTCGGTGTTTTCCCGGACCACGACGAGGTCGACATTCGAGTCACTGAAGTAGGTGCGAACACCGGGGAAGCTTTTGCAAGGACGCAGGCAGGCGAACAGGCCCAGTTCCTGGCGCAGGAAAACGTTAACCGAGCGGAATCCCTTGCCGATGGGGGTGGTGATCGGCGCCTTCAGGGCGACTTTATTCTTGCGAATCGAGGCGAGAACCGAGTCGGGTACTTTTCCGACCTTTTCAATAACTTCAATACCACAGTCTTGCACGTCCCAGTTGATCTTGACGCCTGTGGCTTCCACACACTTGCGAGTCGCTTCGGCAATTTCTGGACCGACACCATCGCCTGGGATGAGAGTGACGTTATGCATAGTACCTGGTGATTCTTTCTCAGAAGGACAAACGTTTGCGAAAGGCCGGTCAATCCGCATCCTTTGCGACACCCGTTCCGTGAAATGGCCGTACCAAATCTAACAGGAAATGCGAGTTGCTGTCGCGTGTTTCGACACGAACGTGAAGGCTTATCAGACCAACCTTCGACGCTATCACAAGTTGCAGAGTCGATGCAAGTGATCGCATCGGCCCTGCCGGTCACATTTCTTGATCATCATGGCCGGTGAGGGGGGGGGAGAATGTGGTAAAAAGCCACTTGTCATGGAGCAAGTTCACAATCTCAACGGGTGTCACTTGAATAATCCTGTCTTACAAAAGTAATGTGGGTACACGTTCGGAGGCGTCTTTTTGGCGCTGGCAGACGCTCCTTCCAGGAAGTGGAGGTTCTGACGATGGCTGCACGGATGGCACGACGGTTCGTGGTACTGCTCCTGATCTCGTTCGCGTACAGAGCTGACGCCACGGAGCCGATTGAAGAGTTGCTGGAGGCCACCTTTCGGGTCACCGACGACGATCATTCCGGGACCGGCTTTCTGATTGCCTCAAGTGCCACAGACCCTGATCGGCCCCGGCGAGTGATTCTTGCAACGGCTGCTCATGTCTTCGAGCAGATGTCGGGCAACGAATGCCAGATTATGTTGCGGACAAAAGCCCAGGAAGATTCCTATTTGCGAAGTCCCCATCGCCTGGCCATTCGGAACCAGGGAGAGCCGCTTTGGACTCGCCACCCCGACGTGGATATTGCCACCTTGCAGTTTGACTTGCCCGAAGGAGTTTATGCGAAGCCGTTTTCCCTCGAACAGATTGCCGATGCCTCGCGAGTCCACGATCGGACGGTGCGCGTGGCTGCAGAAACGTGGATTCCCTGTTTCCCGGCGAAACTGGAGGCGAATGAGGCGGGCTGGCCAGTCCTGCGTCGGGGCTCCATTGCCTCACATCCGCTCAGTCCTGTTAAATCGGCGAAGACTCTGCTCGTCGATTATCAGGCTTTCGGCGGTGACAGCGGGGCGCCCGTGGTGATGGTTGTCGACAACCGCCCCCTGGTCGTGGGGGTCGTCCATGGCATGCACAGGCAGACGGATCGTTCCGTGCTTCCTTTTGAAGAACGCACGCTTCACACGCCATTGGGGCTGTCCATTGTGACACAAGCGGCGT
The DNA here is from genome assembly GCF_036405755.1 of Schlesneria sp. Lineage (NCBI taxonomy): Bacteria > Pseudomonadati > Planctomycetota > Planctomycetia > Planctomycetales > Planctomycetaceae > Schlesneria > Schlesneria sp. The sequence goes on along the minus strand of NZ_DASWWZ010000547.1, from coordinate 1,947 downwards.
TTCTGCACGAGACGATCGAACTGATGCAAGCCAGGTGATTGCTGTTGCATTCTGAATCATGTGGATAAAAGGCGGGAGTTTTGTCGTTGTCGCGAACGTCGAAGAGCATTGCAGGAACGAACTGAATTGGCTGATCGTTGTTCAGAGTGCATTTTGGCTGCTTTTCCGAATCCGCAGACTCGACATCATTCTCCCCTTCTGCTGAACTTACCCTGGTAATGGGGCGTTACCTAAATTGACGGTGCTGCATAGCAGCTCGCGCCCCAGGGAACGCAAGGACAGGCTCATGCAAACGACACGGTATTTACATCTGGTAATAACACTGTGCGTCTGGTTCTCAGGTATCGCACCCGTGTCGGCTCAAAATGCTGGAAGTCCCGCTTCTGAGAAAGAGAAATCGCCAGAACGCTTGATTTACATGCCATTTAAGAGCTTGAAGTCGGTCCTGGAAAAGCCCGAAGGGTCGGTCCTGATTCCGTACGCCGACTACATCCGCATGTGGGAGAAAGCGTTTGGCGACGGACTGCGAAAGGCAGAGCAGGCTCCCGTCGCCGCGGTAATCTCGTCCGCCAGCTACTCGGCGACCGTTGAAAAGGATGTCGCCCAGATCTCGGCAGTGTTCAAGGTGCAGGTGTTGGAGAAGGGGTGGGCGGAAGTTCCGGTCAGGTTTGGAGAAGCCGCAATTGGGAAGTTGACCTCCGATTCGGGAAAGGTGCTGCTTCGCGGGACGGGAAATGGGACTTATTCTCTCTTGTTTCCGACAGTGGGAGAGCACAAGGTTGAGCTTGAGCTGACTGCTCGAGTTCGATCGGCACCTGAAGGCAAGAGTATTGAGCTGGAAGTTCCCCCCGTCGGCATCACCGAATTTGAACTGATTGTTCCAGAGGCAGATCAGGCATTGGAATTGAAGCCCCGCCTGGCCACACAGCCCATGGAGCTCGCGGAAAAGCAGTCTGGTATCAAGGCGTCCGTCGGTTCCACTGACAAAATTTCTGTTCGCTGGCATCCCCGAATTGGAACCAAGCCAGAGATGGAACTTCTCGCCAGTGCCACCAATCTGACTCAGGTTACCGTGGCCGACGGCTTGGTGCATACGGATGCGTGGCTGACCTACGAGGTCCTGCGTGGCCAACTCGACAAGTTGAAGCTGGTCGTTCCCAAAGGCCATCGAGTACTCGACATCACCTCAGATGCCCGTGTGAAGGAATGGAACGCGAGCGAAGAGGACGATCGTCAGATCGTCAGTGTGGAATTGCTCAGCCGAGTGGAAGGAAAGATTGTTCTCGAGATTCACACTGAACGCGCATTGCCCGACGACGCTTTAGATATTGCCGGTCAGGATGGAGCGACCGCATATGGAATTCACGCGCTGGACGTGATCCGGGAAAGCGGAGCAATCTCGGTGAAGTCTTCCAGCGACCTCACGCTCACCGTTGAAGAACAGCGAGGGTTGCTGCGTGTTGACGAAAATGACATTGATCAGAAGCTCAGGCATCCTGGCTCGCTCTACTACAAATACTACAGCCTCCAGTTTCGCTTACGCGTGCTGGCGAAGCCGGTCGAACCGCGGATGGTCGTCGATCATCAGTCACAGCTCGTCTTCCGTGATGACCAGTTGCGACTGAAATCGATCCTCAATTACTCGATCGACCGGGCCGGGGTCTTCGAACTGAATTTCAAACTTCCGGAAGGTCTGACGATCGAAAATGTCATCTGCGATCAGATGAAGCAGTTTGATGTTTCGCCTGATAAGTCGATGCTGACGGTTGGGTTGCGGGAAAAGACTCAGGGAACAATCACCCTCACGGTGACGGCCGTGCGTGAATGGGACGCGACGGGGCAGGAAGAAGATCAGGTTGCACCACTTCTCGAGCCGGAAAAGGTCGAGGTTGAGGTGGGCCGAGTTCAGATTTATGCGCCGGAAGCCATCGATGTCATCTCGGATGT
>NZ_DASWWZ010000546.1:0-5120 GCF_036405755.1 Schlesneria sp. | reverse complement strand
ACATTAACTACTCCGACAAGCCTCATCTGAGCATTGCGACCTTGCCCGGGATGCAGGACCGAACTGTGACCATCAGCGGGCTGTCGAAGACTTTCAGCATCACCGGCTGGAGGCTGGGGTACTGCATCGCCCCGGCTGAACTGACCAATGGAATTCGTAAAGCGCACGACTTCCTGACGGTGGGAGCGCCCCATCCACTGCAGATGGCCGGTGCAGCGGCGATGGCCCTGCCGGACTCCTACTACGAGTATTTGAAAGACGGCTACCGTCAACGGAAGGACCTGTTTCTCCCCTATCTGCGAGAAGCGGGATTCCAGTTCAATGACGTCGAAGGGGCCTACTACGTCATGACGGATATCTCGGGATTTGGAGCCACCAACGACACCGAGTTTGTGAACTGGATGATCCGCGAAATCGGTGTGTCGGCGGTACCGGGCAGCAGCTTCTACCGGCCAAGTGAACGGGGTCATACTCAGGTGCGGTTCATGTTTGCCAAAAAGGATGAAACACTGAAAGCGGCTGGGGAACGATTACTTCGTATCCGCGATCGTCTGAAAGCGAGTCCACCCAGCTGGCTTGCAAAGTGAACAGCCGTTTCGACGCATGAATTGCCCGAAAAAAGAGACTTCTCGATGCCGCAAAATCGGATAGCCGCAGGAAACGGTGCTGGCACGCGAAGGAGATTATCGATACAACGTTTATAGTGAAACCTGCCTGATTTCGTGCATTGTCACGCCCTCCTGAATTGCCGCGAATTAAACAGCATGAAATACATTCCTCTACCGTCGGCATTCTTCCTCACACTGGCATTCCTGCTGGCTGTGGCCGGGAACGATTCGGTACGAGTCCTCGCTCAGGAAACGCCTCCTCCTGCCACTCGATTTCAAGAGAGTGTTGTTGCCTTTGTGGCAAAGCACTGTGTTGAATGTCACGGCGAAAAGGACCCCAATGCCGATCTGAACCTTGCGTTCGACAATGATCCGCACGTGCTCACCAAACGTCGCGTTGTGTGGGAAAACGTGATCGACATGGTCGTCAACGGCACCATGCCGCCGTCGGATAAACCCCGCCCGGAACAGGCCGAGATTGATCGGTTTGTCGATGTCGTACGGGATCTGTTTAATGAAGCCGATTTGCGGGCAAAACCGGATCCCGGCCGCGTGACCGTCCGGCGGTTGAATCGGACGGAGTATAACCACACCGTTCGCGATCTGGTTTTTATCGATTTCAATCCTGCTGAAGATTTTCCGTCCGACGACATTGGTCACGGCTTCGACAATATTGGTGACGTCTTGACCATGTCGCCCGTACTGATGGAACGATATCTGGCTGCGGCCGAGTCGATCGTTCAAAAAGCGATTCTTGTTGGCGAACCACCCAAACCGCCCAAGCGACGAACGGCAGCCACCTTCTTTCAATCCACGAAGAAAGAAGAGTTCCGCGAAGTCGGGGTCCGAAGTCTCGAGATGAATGGCAAGCTGTCGATCACACACAAATTGCCCGTCGACGGCGAGTACAAGCTCCGTTTCCGTGGCTGGGGACGTCAGATCGGTGACGAGCCCGTCAAAGCGGCATTCCAGATCGACGACAATTCCTTCGAAACTGTCGAAGTGAAAGCAACAGGGGTCGACAAGGACAAGGTCATTTACGAGGCCAAACCGATCCAGGTCTCTGCGGGTGAACATAAGATCTCAATCGCCTTCTTGAACGAGTTCACCGACCCCGCTGCGGAGAAACCGGAAGAAGGACAGAGGACACTCTTCGTTGAATGGTCCGAGTTCGAAGGACCACTCGACATGGTGCCAACTTCTCATCGGCGATTGCTGGCGACCAATCCGGAACTTCCGAAGGCCGATCAGGCACGAGAGATCCTCAACCGATTCGCCACCCGCGCGTACCGACGTCCTGCAACAACGGAGGAAGTCGATCGTCTTGTTGCATTGGCGCTCCATTCTCTGGACGAAGGTTTGAGCTGGGAGGAGGCCATGCAGCGGTCGTTCATGGCTGTGCTCGTTTCGCCCAAGTTTCTTTTCCGACTCGAACTTGATGACCGTCCTGACAGCCCCGAGCCCCGTCCACTGGACGAGTACCAGCTTGCATCACGGATGTCATACTTCCTGTGGAGTTCGATGCCAGACCAGGAGCTTTTCGATCTGGCGAGCCGCGGCGAACTGACCGCGAATATCGAACCTCAGGTTCGGAGAATGCTTCAGGATCCGAAGTCAGATTCTCTGGTGGAAAACTTCGCCATGCAGTGGCTGCAACTGCGGCGTCTGAAAACTGTCGCACCGGATATGAAGCAGTTTCCGACGTTCAACGATCAGCTGAAAGCAGCCATGCTGAAAGAAACGGAACTGTTTTTCCAGGCGATCATTCACGAAGACCGCAGCATCAACGATCTCATCGACGCTGACTTCACGTTCCTGAACAGACCGCTGGCCCGGCACTACGGGCTCGAATCGATCATGCCCGAACGTCCTGAAGGACAACCTCGTCGACGCGGAGGCAACTCCGAGTTTGTGCGTGTAACGCTACCCGACAAACTTCGCGGGGGGCTTCTGACGCAGGCCAGCGTGCTGACCGTGACGTCGAATCCGACACGGACCTCACCCGTGAAACGGGGACGGTGGATTCTTGAGCAGATTCTCGGGGCCCCCCCTCCTCCTCCACCGCCGAACGTTCCTGAACTGCCTGAAGGTGAACATGCCGAACTGTCAGGTTCCTTGCGGCAGCGGTTGGAGCAGCATCGGGCCAATCCGGCATGTGCCAACTGCCACGCCAAAATGGACCCGCTGGGCTTTGCCTTCGAGAACTATAATGCAATCGGAGGATTCCGAGAAAAAGACGGGGAATTCCCAATTGAAACCGCTGGAGTTTTGCCAGGCGGCAAATCTTTCAACGGCCCGGCCGAATTGAAGGCGATTCTTGTCGAGCAGCAGGCCAAAGTGGGACGAAACCTCATAGAAAAGCTGATGACTTATGGATTGGGACGCGGACTGGAATATTATGACCGTAGATCCGTTGTCAAAATTCAGGAAGCGTTGGAGAAAGATAATCGGTTCTCCACAATCGTGATTGAAATAGTGAAAAGCGATCCCTTCCGAATGCGGCGGGGTAGCGATCCGGTGGCGCAAGATTGATTTTGGTGCAAGACTGAGATGTCGACGCTCGTCGTGCGAGACTTCGAAAAGACATTCTCTCGAAGACTTTCGAAGTGCAGCCCGAATGACAAATCCGTGACCCACTCTCGCGGGGCGATCTGCCAAACGAGGGGACAGACTGGAAATGAAGATGAAACGAGATCCCATTTCGCGACGAACCGTCTTGAAGGGCATGAGCACCGCGATTGCCTTGCCCTGGCTGGAGATCATGGGACCCCTGTCGTCCTGGGCAGAAGAAGCTTCGGTAACGAAGACGGCACCCAACCGGATGGCGTTTGTGTACGTTCCCAACGGAAAAAACATGGCGGATTGGACGCCAGCCGCGGAAGGATCAAGTTTCGATCTCACACCAATTCTCGAACCACTCGCACCAGTCAAAGATGATCTGCTGGTCCTGACCGGTTTGACGGCCGATGGTGCCCGGGCTCATGGCGACGGCGGTGGAGACCACGCACGGGCTCTTGCCTCCTTCCTGACAGGTGCCCATCCCGTGAAAACGGACGGAACCGATATCCGTAATGGTATCTCGGTGGACCAGGTTGCCGCTTCACGCATCGGTGATCAGACCCGTTTGCCCTCGCTTGAAATCGGCTGCGAAGCAGGTGCCATGGCCGGTAACTGCGACTCGGGCTACAGCTGCGTCTACTCATCCACGATGTCCTGGCGCTCCGCCACGCAGCCCAACCCCAAGGAAGTGAATCCCAAGCTGGTATTCGAACGGCTGTTCGGTTCCGGTGCTGGTGCTGATCGAGCCAAGCGCGATCAGCTTCGTAAAAGTATTCTCGACTACGTCCGCGACGACACTCGAGAACTGGCCGGAAAACTTGGCCGCAACGATCAGCGGAAGCTCGATGAATACTTCAGCTCAATCCGTGACATTGAACAGCGAATCGCACGCGCGGCGTCGTTGCCGGAAGTCAAAACGCCGGACTATCCAGTACCCGCTGGAGTTCCCGGCGACTTCCAGGAACACGTGCGTCTGATGTGCGATCTGATGGTCCTCGCCTTCCAGACAGATCTGACCCGTGTTTGCTCGTTCGTGCTGACCAACGAAGGAAGCAACAAGGCCTATCCATTCATCGGGGTCCCCGAAGGACATCACGAGCTGTCACACCACGGGAACGATGCCAAGAAGAAGGAAAAGATTCGCGACATCAACAAGTTCCATGTCACACAGTTCTCGTACCTGCTTCAGAAATTGAAATCGATTCCGGAAGGCGATGGGACGCTGCTGGATCACTGTATGATTGCGTACGGCAGTGCCAACTCTGACGGCAACGCCCATAACCATGACGATCTTCCTGTGCTGCTGGCAGGTAAAGGTGGTGGTACGATCCAGACCGGACGTCACATCCGCTATCCGAACGAGACCCCCATCAGCAACCTGTGGCTCTCGATGCTCGAACGAATGGACGTCAAGGTTCCATTCCTGGGCGACAGCACGGGGGCTCTTCATAATCTGATGAGTTGATCTGCTGCCCGGTTAGCAGCACACATCCCAAGTCGTCCGCATCGAATTGAAGTATGCGGGCGACTCATCAGAGGCCGACGGCTTACCACGCGAACTTGGAGCAACTCATCGAAATTGAGCTTGCTTCAAGTTCGCGTTACTTTTGCGGTAGACCCACCAGTTCCACCCTGTCAGGCTGCGGTGCGGAAACACCCTCTGCAGTTCATAAGCATTCCCGGCCGGATCGACGAGCTGCGACGGCAGCGTCGGATCCCCTTCAAAATTGTGACGAATAAGCCAGTCAGTAGGACGTCCCTGCAGGGTGCGCTGGTCGAGGTACCGCAGTGGTGATTCCTTCAACCACAGGCGTTCCGAGTAATAGGCGAAGATCAGACCATTCCGGAAATCATGATCACTGCTGACCGTGGCCGGAGGTTCGGACGTCTGTTGTGCCATCCAGCGCATGGCTTCTGAATATTCGCCGCGACCATCAGGAATGAGAAGGCGAG
>NZ_DASWWZ010000545.1:0-12136 GCF_036405755.1 Schlesneria sp. | reverse complement strand
GATGAAGGGGGATCGTGAACGCTGTCTCGAGAGCGGCATGGACGATTACCTTTCCAAGCCGATTCGGACCCACGAACTCGACGAGATTCTCTCCAGGAATTTTTCGGATGACGATGAGGCGAAAACCGATGCGAACATCACAACCCTCATCGACTGGTCCGAAGCGCTTTCCGCTGTTGATGGGGATTGCGAGCTGCTGAAGGTCGTAGCCGGTGCTCTTCTGGAAGAGGTCGATTCGCTGAAACTGCGACTGGCCGCTGCGCTGGCCTCCGGTGATGCAACCTCTGTACAGCAATTGGGACATACACTGAAGGGGGCTGTGGGGGCAATTGGTGCGCAGGGCTGTCGCTGTCTGGCAGAACGGCTGGAATCTCTGGGTAAGCAGGGCGAGATTGAAATGGCGCACATCTGCTTTGTCGAGTTTGAGCGAGAGCTTGGCAGAGTGTGTGAACTTTTGCAGGGGTTTGTTCAAGGAGACTTTCAACCGGAAAGTGCCATCGGAAAGTGAACGTATGGTGATTGTTCTGTATGAAAGTTCCGGTTTTTGGTCGATGGAACAGGTTTGCCGGTTGAATTAGACGGGGAAATTCACTGATCTGTCGTAAATGTTCTTGTAACCCCACTGAACATGCGGTGTAAACTGGCTAAACATGGGAGAGTCGGTTGATAGAACTGTTCGGGCAGGACACAATCGCGAAAGGGTGCTGGCTTTGATTGCGAATGTCTTGTTTGCCACCGGCCAGCATCAAAGCAGGAACGCCGTGCATCGGGTGAGCGCATTCCATCCTGGATGACATGACGCGTGAGGGAAGTATCTCATGCGAATAAGGCGGCAATCGCGGGCACTGGCAGATGTGCGCCGCTCAGTCCAAACTCCTGTGCTTGGACAACGGATGGAGGAGATCTGAAGAGTGCTGGGGAAACTGTTGCCAAGTGACGGCGGAGCGTCGATTCCGTTGCTGAAGCCAAGCCTGCTGCTGGGGCGTAAGTCGGATTGCGATATTCCGATTGCCTGTTCCTCGGTATCCGGCCATCACTGTCGGTTGGAATTTAAGGACGGTTCCTGGTGGGTGCTGGATCTGGACAGCCGGAATGGTACATCCATCAATGGTCGTCGCATCACGGAACAGCGAATTTCTCCTCGAGATGTCCTGACCCTCGGCCGTCAAAAACTGGTCGTTGACTATCAGGCTGCGAAGCATTCCAGGACGAATCCATCTGCCAAGTCATCAGAAAAAAAGTCGACTCGGAGAAAGCTCTCAAAAACCCGGGCTTCAAGTCTAAGCGCCGATGATGAAATCGCGCTGGCATTCCTCAATCTATCGCGTCCGGAAGACCAGCAAGATACGAACCTGCCATCAGAGAATGTTGTTTCTTCAGAACCCGTCTCGAATGTTTCGCCTTCGCCCGTAATGCCTGATGCCGAAGTTGTGACCGCCGCTCCTGCGCCGGTTCCTGCTCACATAGCGGAGCCCGGCCCGCGTCCACTTCCTCCGGTCGAACTGGGGAGGCTCATTCCGGAAGAGGGAGGTGACCCCATCGTGCTCACTTCACCGGAGATGACGATTGGACGGGGGCGAGGTTGTGATATCCCGATTCGGCTTCCCTCGATCTCTTCACGTCACTGCAAGCTGATCTTGAAAGACGGGTATTGGCATGTCGAGGACCTGAACAGCACAAACGGCACTTCGGTCGACGGCGAACGCTGTCTTTTTGACGTCTTGATGCCGGGAAGCACACTGACGCTCCATAAACATCACTACAAGGTTGAGTACGTCCCTGCCAGCGATGCGCCCCCTCCCATTGTTCGACAGCTTTTCTCGCAGAGTCTGCTGGAAAAAGCTGGCTTTGGCATGGATCTGACAGATGGTCGCCTTGGAGGAGTGGAGCTCGAGGATGACGATTCCGATCGTCCGAAACGCTATAACCTGCTGGACTCAGATGACTCATCGTAGAGCGGTCTGACCATCGCTCCCCCGGCACTGGCCCGAAAAGGTTTCTCTTCGTGGGGGGCCCTCGCGCAATAGAGGCTGCCCACGTGGTTCTACCACGTCGCGTGATTGTTCTCTGGCGGAGACCCTCGCTTGTCGAGGGAATGCCTGTGATCATGGCCGGCCATGAATTGAGTGACAGTGGAACTTGGGGGCGAGGGTCGGTAGAACGGACGTCGCGGCCCTTGAGCAGATGGGTGGGACGCAAGTCGTAGTGAACTACTGACGAAAGGGCGATGCCGTATGTCTCGGAATTTGAGTGTCGTTTGCATCGTGGCGCTGTCATCAATAGGGTTATGGGCGCAGGAGACGCCCTCTGCCAAGCCCGGTGATGCGATGATGGAAAGTCACCTGATCCTTGAGACGGCCCGGCTGAGCAGCCGCGTCCTGGAAGGAGCCCAGTCCCGGGAAGAATGGGAAGCTCAACGCGACGAATTGAAACGTCGGTATCTCGATATGCTTGGGTTGTGGCCGCTTCCCGAGCGAACCCCGCTCAATGCCACGGTGACGGGGACCTTGGAGCTGGATGATGTCCATGTTGAGAAGCTTCATTTTCAGAGCAGTCCCGGCCTGTACGTAACGGGGAATCTGTATCGACCCGCCAAGGTCGAGGGGAAGCTTCCTGCTGTCCTGTACGTCTGCGGGCACGCCAATCGGGGTCGCGATGGCAACAAGACCGGCTACCAGCACCATGGGCGGTGGTTCGCCTCACATGGCTACATCTGTCTGATGATCGACACGCTGCAGTTGGGCGAGATCGCTGGGCTTCACCATGGAACGTACCGTGAGCAACGTTGGTGGTGGCATTCTGCTGGGTATACTCCCGCAGGAGTGGAGTGCTGGAACGGCATTCGAGCACTGGACTACCTCACTTCGCGAGCGGATGTCGACGCCGATAAGCTGGCCGTCACCGGACGCAGCGGTGGGGGGGCTGCTACGCTATGGATTACCGCAGCAGACGACCGGGTGAAAGTCTGCGTGCCGGTCAGCGGGTTGAGCGATCTGCAAACCTATGTCAGCGAAAAGGTCTGCGACGGTCACTGCGACTGCATGTTCATGTACAACACTTACAGATGGGAATGGACGACCCTGGCGGCCTTGATTGCGCCGCGTCCCATGTTGTTTGAGAACTCGGGGTATGACCCGATTTTCCCGATGCCCGGTAATGAGCGAATTCGTGAACGCCTCGCTCAGATCTATGGGTGGTATGAAAAGTCCAAGGGGGAACTGTTTGATGTGGGCGTCACGCCAGGAGGACATCTGGACAATCAGGAACTGAGGCTGATGGCCTATCGCTGGATCAATCGACATTTGAAGAATGACAATGCCGATGTTGACGAGCCGAAGCTGGCTGCAATCGAGGGGAAACTTCTGCGAGTCTTCCCTGAGGACAGTGATTTGCCTTCTGATCGCCTTAATGCGGTGATCGATGAAACCTTCGTTCCCCGGGCAAACCCCGTCCCTCCGACCAGCAGGGACGAGTTCCTGGCGTGGTCCAGCAATTTGCGAGACGGCCTGCAGGAGCGTGTCTTTCGTGAGTGGCCCGAGCAAGTTCCTGCTGCCGTCGTGAGGGAAACGAGACCTGATGGTCAAATGATTCTGGGGACTGAAGACGACATACTGGTGATTGCTGCCCGGCACGAAGCGAAACAATCGCGACCCCGATCGCCGGAACATCGGGAACGAATCTGGCTTGTGGTACTGGATACGGAGGATCTCGAAGGAACGCTTCCGGCCTGGGTTGCAGCGACGGACCTGGCAAATCAGTCCGTTGTTGTTATCAGTCCCAGAGGTGCAGGGCAATCGCTGGCATGGACACGAAAAAATCCCCCCAGCTATGTTGAGCGAGCCCACGCTCTGGTTGGTCGCACGGTCGACGCAGGTCGCGTCTATGACGTTCAGTCTGTCGCTCGCTGGTTGCACGAGGCTGACGGTAATGAATTGACGATTGGTGTTGCAGGACGCGGTGCGGCCGGGGTGTTGGGTGTGTATGCCGCACTACTCGAGTCCTGTATCAGCGAAGTCCTGGTCGTGGACCCTCCTGCATCGCACCGTCAGGGGCCAGCACTGCTTAATGTGCTGCGGGTGCTTGATGTGCCGGACGCCATTGGATTGCTCGCTCCCCGCCACGCCACTTTGATCGATGCGGAGTCGGAAGCATTTGGTCGCACGGAACAGGCCTATCGTGCAGCCGGTTACGGTGACCGGTTGTCGCGCACTGTGCGGGCAGATTGAGTCGCTGCGGTCGGTCGTGTTGAAATCACTCCAGACGGATGTGTTCCCGTAATTCGGCGCGGCGGCGGAGGTGAGAGAGTACGTTCGCGCTGGTCGCCCGGAAAAAAGGAAGTCACGGTTCGGCGACCCAGGGTGGGGAGCGCCGGTTTAAGTCGTCGAGGCATTTTCATCGGCGCTGGCGGCCGGTTTTTGTCACTTCCGCACAGGTGGAAATCTGGGCGGGAAAGAGGGGCCAGAACGGTTAATTCGCGTGCGGATAATCCGTGTTTCTGTTATACTTTACAGCCCGGCGAATGTCGGCGTTTTGTAAACAGAAATCGAGTCAGGCGGCCTTCGTTTCCGACTCGTCAATCGTCCTTTTAAAATATGTGTCCACTATGCATCTGACGTGCCAGCGAAACTCCTTAACAGCCGCATTTCAAACGGTTTCTGGCGTGGTTCCGTCTCGCACCACCAAAGATATCCTTAAGAACGTCAAGATTCAGGTGGGTGGCGGCAAAGCCGTGCTGATCGGAAGTGACAGTGAAATCGGAATTCGCTGCGAGGTTCCTGATGTCGAGTCAGACTCGCGTGGAGAGGCGCTGCTGCCGACGTCGCGGGTGCTGTCAGTGCTGCGCGAGCTGAGTGACGATGTTGTTAAACTCGAAGTCACTGGCGATGCGACGTGGATTCGGTGCGGTTACAGCGAGTTTAGGCTTTCTGCGGAAGATCCTGCTGATTTCCCTCCTGTCGCTGCGTTTGAAGAATCAGACTACTTTGTCGTGCCAGCAATGGCTCTTCGCATGATGATTCGTCGAACGATCTTCGCGACGGACAGTGAGAGCACTCGCTATGCACTGGGCGGGATCCAGACGGAACTGGGAGCTGAGCAACTGACCCTGGCCGCCACTGACAGTCGGCGGCTGGCGGTTGTGAGCGCGGCATCCAGTATGGTGGGACGTCCAGAGCTTCCGGCCACTCCCCCCGTTGTCCCGTCCAAGGCCATGGGATTGATAGAGAAAAGTCTCGGCGATGGATCGGGAGAAGTTCACATCGCCTTGCACCAGAACGACATCGTGGTTCGATGTGGCGGGACCACCATTACCAGTCAGTTGGTTCAGGGGCGGTTCCCCGATTACCGCAAAGTGGTACCAGATACTTACAACTCGACGATTGACCTGGTCGTGGCACCGTTCTACTCGGCAGTGCGACAGGCGATGATCGTAACGAGCGAGGAAAGTCGCGGTGTCGACTTCGAGTTCGGAGCGGGTACGTTGCGGTTGAACAGTCAGGCTGCGGACATTGGGCAGTCGAAAATTGAAATGCCGATCGCTTATGACGGGCCAGAACTGACGATCACATTCGACCCTCGTTACGTGGCCGATTTCCTGAAAGTTCTCGATTCCAGTTCGCAGTTTCATTTGAAACTGATCAGTCATGACGACCGGGCCGCGCTGGTGACCGACGATAACTACACCTACGTTGTGATGCCGCTGGCACGGGATCGCTAAACCAGCCTGAGGTGTCTCAGCAGGGACGCAGCACCTGACGGTAGTTCGAATTGTTCGAGCTGTACAATTAAAAGTTCACCTGAAACGCAAGATCGCACGCATGGCCGCTCGTGATCCACTTCCTTTATCCATCGCCCTCAGCGAACTCATTGCCCTTCGTGGTTTTGCGAGAGTTCGCAGCGAAAACGAGCTTGAGGCCGCATGGAAGCAGGTGGCTGGGCCCGATCTGGCTGCTCAAACTCGCCCGGCGAAGTTGAGTCGGGGGACGTTGACGGTCGCGGTCGACAACGCGCCACTGCTGAGTGAGCTTGCCTCGTTTCAGGGGCCTGAACTGCTGCAACTCATCAGGCAGCGCTACCCGCATTTGAACATTCGAACATTGAAATTCAAGCTGAGCGGAACCTGATTTGAACCGAATTGCTTTTCGCACGAATCAATCCTGCATCAGCATTCAATTTTGAGATGGAGAACTGTTTTGTCTGACCCGAATAATCCACCGATGAATGAGTCCTCCGACGTTTCGCAATCCGCGGCAACCGGGTCTGTTTCAGCCAGCAGTGAATACGGTCCTGAACATCTTCAGGCGCTGAAGGGGCTTGAGGGGATTCGGCACCGTCCTGCGATGTACATCGGTGACACGACAACGCTGGGTTTGCATCATCTCGTCTATGAACTGGTAGATAACTGCATTGATGAATGTGCGAACGGACATGCGACTCACCTCTCCGTGGTGATTCATGCAGACGGAAGCGTTTCAGTTTCTGACGACGGCCGCGGGATTCCTGTCGGTCCGATGCCGGAAGAAGACAATAAATCGGCCCTCGAGGTCGTGCTGACCAACATTCACGCTGGTGGAAAGTTCAACCGCGACGGTGGTTACAAGGTCGGTACCGGGGGGCTTCACGGAGTCGGTATCAAGGCGGTGAATGCGCTTGCCGAATGGCTTGAAGCGGAAGTTCGCCGCGAGGGTCATGTCTGGACGATGGATTTTGCTCGAGGTAAGCCGACAACTGAGCTCAAGAAGCTGGGCAAGAGTGATACGACGGGGACCAAGATCACCTTTAAGGCCGATCCCGACATCTTTCCGGACACTCGGTACAACTTTGAGCCCCTCGCCAAGCGATTGCAGGAATTGGCGTTTTTGAATGCCGGGGTCCGCATTCGAATTCTGGATGAACGATCGGGGGAGCAGGATGAATTCTGTTACCCCGATGGAATTGTGGAATTTGTTCGCTGGCTGAATCGGACAGAAACGCCCCTGTACGATCCGATTATCCGTATCAATGGACTGCAGGACGGCATTGAAGTCGCTGTCACAATCCAGCACAACGATGGCTTCAATGAGAACGTCCGGACGTTCGGAAACTGCGTCAATAACTTCCTCGGGGGGACGCACCTCAGTGGTTTCCGGGCCGCAGTGACGCGCGCAATCAACAACTACGGAAAACGCGAAAAGCTGTTTGAAGAAATCGTTCCTTCAGGTGACGACTTCCGTGAAGGTCTTGTGGCGGTTGTGGCTGTTCGCGTTCCTGATCCCCAGTTTCAGGGGCAGACCAAGGAAAAGCTGGTCAACGCCTCCGTCGAAGGGATTGTCAACTCGATCGTCTTCGAGCAATTGACCAAGTTCATGGAAGAGAACCCGAACATCGCCAAACGCATCGCGCAGAAAGGGCTGATGGCTGCGGAAGCGCGCGAAGCGGCTCGCAAGTCTCGCGAAATGGTGCGGCGGAAAGGGGCTCTCACCTCGGGTGGACTACCCGAAAAACTGCGTGACTGTCGCAGTCGCGAGCTCGATATCACCGAGCTGTACCTCGTGGAAGGGGACTCGGCCGGTGGTTCGGCCGATACCGGACGTGATTCGAACGTCCAGGCGATCCTTCCGCTACGAGGAAAGATCCTGAACGTTGAGAAAGCTCAACTGATCAAGATCCTGGATAACGCGGAAATCTCGAATCTGTTTAAGGCGATCGGTATTCCACCGATGGCAGAGTTTGAGGATGTGACCAAGCGGCGCTACGGCAAAATCATTCTCATGACCGATGCCGATATCGACGGAAGCCATATTCGCACTCTGTTGCTGACGTTCATGTTCCGCCACATGAAGCCCCTTGTGGAGAATGGGTGTATCTACATCGCCCAGCCCCCACTCTACAAAGTCACTCAGCGGAACAAGAGCCGCTACGTGCAAACGCACGAAAAGATGGTGTCTGAGCTGATGGAGTTGGGGCTGAATGGAAGTCGGGTTGTCTTCTCTGACGGAGTCGAAATCGAAGGAGATCATCTCCGGCGAATCGTCACCCTGCTCGGCCGGATCGAAGAGCCAATCGAGCTTCTGGAACGTCGCGGACTCACTCTGAAATATCTACACCAGCAATCGCCTGACCCTGAAAAGCCATTGCCGCAGTATCGAGTCTTTCTGGGTAAGCGAGAACAGTGGTTCCATACGCGGGATGAGGTCGAACAATTCGTCCAGGAGGAAGAGAAGAAGCGGGGGCAGGAGCTGGAGATTGCCGGTGAAGCCAACGGTACGCCTGCTCCGAGCAAAAACGTGGCACCCGCCACACCGGGAGCTGCGAAAGATGGTTTGCTTCAGATTGTCGATCTGCACGAGATGCGAACGATCAACGATGCGCTGCGTGAGCTGAAAGGTTATGGAATTCGTCTACCCGATCTTTATCCCCCTGGGGCCAAAGACGGTGAAACCTTCTATCCGTTCCGAATCCAGCAGGAAGACCATACCGTACGCCTGACCAGCCTCCGGGAATTGCTGCGTGAGCTTCGGGATCTGGGCGAGCGAGGAATGAAGGTCACCCGCTTTAAGGGACTGGGTGAAATGGACGCTGAAGAGTTGTGGGATACCACGATGGACCCCGCCGCAAGAACGCTGTTAAAGGTCACGATGGTTGACGCTGCCGCTGCGGACGAGATGTTTCGGGTATTAATGGGCGATGCCGTTGAGCCGCGCCGCGAATTCATCGAAAAGCATGCACTCGACGTGAAAGACCTGGACGTCTGAACGAAGTTGTTGACGGTCTCGAAGTCCCAGGGCGCCCGACAGTGCAGCGGCGTCCCGGGACTCGTGCATTCTGGAATCTTCCGTCAAAAGCTTTGCGGGCAAATCCTTGCGGCCGTTGTCGAAATCACACGCATTCAGCCGCTCGAGCTGCTGCGTCAGATGAGCACTCTTCCTTTTCTCTGGGGACTAAGGAAGAAAGCGAGTTCGTTCTTCGGGGGTTGGCAGGCGACACGACTCTTTCTTACCAAACACGCGATATCGATTCTTTGCGACGATCGTGTATCCAAGATTCCGCAGAGGAAGCGGAATGAGCCACAGCAGTACCCCCAGAACGCGCCAACCGGGCCCCAGTTGCCAGAGTATTCTGATCACCGCCGCCGATTTCCTGTAGGTACGCCCTGCGACCCACAGCACCATGGTGTCGAGGTTGTTGACATCTGCTGGGGATAACAGTGACTTCGCGGTATCACCTTGCAGCGGGGCAAACTGGAACTGCTTCCGATAATCACGTTTCATGACGAAGTCGATGGACCAGTTGCACAGGCCACACACGCCGTCAAAAAACAAGATTCGTCGCGCACCTTCGGTCTCACGGACGTCCACGGGGATCGGAATTTCGCCTGTCCCGCTGAGTGCGACTGGTACACTGCTCATGACGCCCTCCGCTCTAGGATTGGTTGACTGAAACCCCGGAGACATCGTACAGGAACGGCGTCAGTGACAGCAAATCCCTCTCTGTCGCCGTTGGCATCGACTCGAAGAAATGAGTAGTCGCCATCGGCGAAAAGTTTCTGGCACGCGACATCGCATCCTTCAAGCGTTACGACTCTCGGACAATCTTGGATCGAACTGTCGAAACCCCGCTGTGCGCAGGCGTCAGGCCTTCTTCTTGACCGGGCGACCTCGCTTCTTGGGTGTAGCATCCGTGGCTGAAGTCGTTGCTGCCATCCGAGCCTTCCGTGCAGCGACATCGCGTTTGGAACGCTTCTGCATAATTTCATACTGAGAAGGTCGACCTTGATTCTTTGCAACAATCTGGGCCGGCAGGACGGCGACACACTGATTGGCCATGGTAATGATGACATCCAGGCAATCCCATTGTCGCTGCGTCCAGGGAAAGAGAGCATGGGTCAGCTTGTGCTGCTGCATTTCCATCGCAACCTGGGTCAGTTGTTCCGTCGCCTTCTTCAGTGACTCTGCCGTGCTGGCCACCATTTCTGCGCTTTTGGATTCGTATTTCAATGGCACGCAAATCTCTCCTGAAAAATGAAATGAAAACCTAACGCTTGACGCGTCATTACCTTTTGTCATCGGTAAAGCAAAAACGTAAGTCCGTCAAAAGAAAATCACAACTGCATTCTTGACGTCATAAATCTTTGTCGGTATTTTGTCGTGAAGTTGTGTTGCTGTGGCTGCGACGCAATATGATTCGGTTAATCTGCAGGGTGCACTATGTCGGCTCTCGATTCCAGCGAAAGAGACCTCCATTTCCAGACGACCGGCGAAATGGAGCATCGTTGTCAGCAGCTCGAACGTCAGGTGGCAAAACAGCGAGCTGACTGGGAGTTGGGAGCTCGGGAATGGAAACGGCTGCAACGGTACCAGCAGGAACTGGCCGATTGGCTGGTGGACAATGCGGCGAATGATGACGGACGGTTGATAAAGTCGCAGATCAACGCCGCGCTGGGGGGAGAAGATTTCATCCCCTGTTCGTTTACTTTTTCCGCCAAGGGAAGGAAGTACCACATGGAGCTGGTCTCAACAGTCTATGAGATTCAGGAAATGTAACCGGGTTTCTGAATTTTCATCT
Organism: Schlesneria sp.; assembly: GCF_036405755.1. Taxonomy (NCBI): domain Bacteria; kingdom Pseudomonadati; phylum Planctomycetota; class Planctomycetia; order Planctomycetales; family Planctomycetaceae; genus Schlesneria; species Schlesneria sp. The sequence goes on along the minus strand of NZ_DASWWZ010000545.1, from coordinate 1,594 downwards.
CAGTCGAACTCGCCGTGTCTCTCGATCATCCCTTTCAATCCCTCACACAAGAAAGATCGCCATTTATGCCGGAACGAACCGTTAAAGGAGCGGCATTTACCATTATTGTTGACGATAAGCAAATTCGTGTCGAGCACGTTTTTGGAAAGGGAAAGCGATGCCGTGTTTACGCTCCACCCGGAGTTCTCATCGAGCCCGTATCGCACGGACAGAATCTTCCCGCATGCCGGAACGAGTCGCCCATTCTTGATGGGCTACGACAGTCGCTCGGGGACGGTGAGATTCCGGATTCTTCCCTATCCGATCTTTGAGCGGCGGAAGACGGCCAATCTCCGGCCTCTGAATGGGGGACGTGGAAACGGCCTGCTTCAGCGAAATCGGCCCCGCCAGGGCCACCAGAGACTGAAGTCGATCCTTCTCAATGCGACATCCAGCAAGAACAGAAGAGAGGCGATTGTCACCAGTGGCGGCCAAAGCGGAGTGGTTCTCTGGACCGTTCGCGGGCGCACTACTGGCTGGCCTTCACTCTGTCGGTCTCCCGTGTCTGTGGGAAAGATCTCGTCAGGGGCGGGCGAAAATCGGCCGCCTGATGTACTGGCAAGGGTCTTTAACAGGTCTTCATTCGTGGGGTGGAGCCTGAGTTCGTCGGGATAGCCCACAATCAGGCCCCGTGTCTGCTGATGCAGCAGTGTTCCTCCCGATGTCTTCTGGGTCATATTCAGATGATACGCCCCGGACAACGGGGTATCGAACTCGGCAACGTAGCGACCGGGGCTGGTTTGTTTCATTTCGAGCTTGTGCTGGCCCAACTGAGGGTCGATCACCGTGACTTCCGTTTCCGCTCGATTCAAGAATCGGCCGGAAGGGTCAATCGCGTCGAGGCTGACCGTGGCCCGACGACGTTCCTGCTTCACGTCGACGACGACCCCTTTCACGTCATTTTTACGCATCGACTGGCGAACTACTTGAGCCCAGAATTTGCTGAAACCTGGCCATGTGAGCCATTCTGCTCCCCAGCGACTTTTCGCATCAGAAGTAAACGCGACAGTGGTTCCCAGTCCGTATCGCCACCATGCCAGCAGCGGGTCTCCCGATTCTGTCGCCAGGATAAATTCGCAGGTGGCCTTAGGTCTGGTGACAACGTACCCAAGCAGAAACGGGGCTGTTTCAAAGTCGATGTCGGCGAGGACAGGCGTCGGTCGAAGCAGTTGCGGAACGAACGGCTGTTCATTGATCGCCGATTTGCTGGCGGTCATGGTTTCTTTAGCAAAAATCTGGGGAAGTGTGCTGGCCTCCATGGCCTCAAAGTAACGTCCCTGGCCGATCCTCGCGATCTCTTCCAGCAGCTTCGAATCACACCCTTCACCCACGGCGACCGTCGAACATGTGATACGGGAAGAAGCCATACTCTGGGCAATCCCTTCGAAGTCCCCAGGAGAAGAGATTCCGTCTGTCAGCACGATGACGTGCTTGAGCTTTGCGGTGGCCGCTTGGAGAGAGTTGTAGGCTTCTTCCATGGCGGGATACATCGTGGTTCCGCCACCCGCTTCGATGCGGCTGATGTCATCAATGATGCGGCCTTTGGTACCTGCGG
>NZ_DASWWZ010000544.1:0-1688 GCF_036405755.1 Schlesneria sp. | reverse complement strand
TTTCGTGTCGTCGATCGCGAACTCTTTCTCGACGGTCTCACGCCGCGAACGCATTTCGGTTGCGACATCCATAATGCGCAGCATTTCCGCCAGGCTGAGCGATTCGGTTTGTGCGCGAGCAGGAGGCGTTTCCGACATAGTGCCGATCCAGCAAGTTTTTGTGAAACGACCGAGCCAAGCAAGAATCACATCGGGGCATCCCGTCCCATGCACCGAGCTGGCAGTGTACTTGACGCCGAGCGACATTTCCTGATGCAATCCCACCCATCAGTCGATTTTCATCAGAGACGGGACCGGTAATCGATCGGTCAGTCCCTCTGGCCGTGTGCTGCCCTCCCATTTGTGACGCCTCTTGCTGGAATGATCCATGAAACTGCTGGAAAATCAGGTCGCGGTTATCACCGGGGCCAACCGGGGAATCGGAAAGGCGATTGCATCCGCCTTCGCGGCTCAGGGCGCATCCGTGGCACTGTGCGCCCGCAATGGTGATTCGCTGCAACAGACCGCCACCGAATTGCAGGCGACGGGAGCTGACATACTCGCACGCGTCTGCGACGTCTCTCAGGAAAGTCAGGTCGAACAACTTTTCGCCGCCGTGACTGAGCGATTCGGGCGGGTCGATATCCTCGTCAATAACGCAGGGGCATTCGACGGCGGCCCGCTGGACGAGTTGTCGCTCGAAGCATGGAACAATGTCATCGATTCCTGCCTGACCGGAACATTTCTCTGCAGCCGGGCCGCGTTTCGCCTGATGAAGCCACGCCGGTCAGGACGGATCCTGAATATTGGTTCCATCAGCGCGCAGAGGCCCCGCGAGGGAAGTTGTCCCTATGCGGCAGCCAAGTTCGGCGTGTGGGGTTTAACACAGGCCACCGCACTGGACGGCCGCCCCTATGGCATCACCTGTTCGTGCCTGCACCCCGGAAACGTCCTGGTGGAACGCCGGATCGAGTCGGGATTGAAATCCGATGACGAACCGATGATGCAGCCCGAGTCCATCGCACGCGCAGCATTGGCGATGGTGACACTTCCCGCCGACGTCAATTTTCTGGAGGCAATCGTGCTGCCTCGTGATCAGGCCTATCTGGGACGGGGCTAAGTATTCGATCGTCTGCACCGGCCCCCGCTTCCATGGACATTCGGTCGAATACTGGCCGCACCCGGTTATCACGACGGACACGTCGTGCAGTATGAACGGTCAGTGGGGCGGTGGCTGAGCTGCGCACCGACACTGCTGTGGCAAGTTACTGAGAGGTGACTTCTGCATCCCAGGGTGTGGAGAGTTTTGGAACCACTTTCGAAATGCCAAAGCGATTGAGATCGGCAATGAGGGGAGGCTGAATCAGGTTTGCCAGAGCGATGAACTCTGCTTGCGGATGTCGCGTTCTCAGTTCCGTAAGAGCTGCGGTACGGACTGCCCCCCAAGGATCGACATCGAATAAAACCATTGTCGGTTGATCCGTGTCGACAATCTGGTTGCCATCTCGGAGTCGTTCAATCAGGTACTGCACGTACCACGGATCGGGTGAATCGATCAGAATCCTTTGCGGTTCGGACGCGTTCAGGAATGGAGGATGGTCTGCGGCAAAGATTTCTTCTCGCGAAGCCGACCAGGGAAGCGGATCGACTTCCCCCGAGGACTCAATCAGTTGCCATTCTCGGCGGATTCGTGAAGCCGCAGCCCAAAG
>NZ_DASWWZ010000543.1:0-5464 GCF_036405755.1 Schlesneria sp. | reverse complement strand
GGTGGTACCGCGGGCACTGCTTCGGAGAGGACTCTCGAAGCAGTGGCATGGGTTTCGTGTCCCCTGTGATGTCACATTCAGGGTTACTGCAAGTGTCTGCTGCTCCAGTCCGTTGCAGGCTTGATCGAAGCGTTTAGTTGTTCTGGGACGGAGAAGTTGGTCTGTGGTGGTACCGCGGGCACTGCTTCGGAGAGGACTCTCGAAGCAGTGGCATCGGTTTCGTGTCCCCAGTGTGATGTCACGTTCGGGGCTGCGGTGTTGTTGGTTTCTGCGACTGAGGACGGCAAGGCCCAGGGGACAAAGCGACTCTGGCCTCGCAATGCGGTGACGGTGAAACGGGTCGCCTGACTTCCCGGTATCTGTTTTTGCTGCTGGTTCACATGATTACGGCGAATGAGTCGTTCTATGGGAATTTTGACAGTCTTCTGCGGACCACGACGCGCCATTTTTCGGGGTGAATGCTTATACTGAGCGGCCGATGACGGCTGGACATGGGCGGGTTGGAGGCTGTGGATCGCGACGGGATTCCAATCCGAACGTCACCTTCATCGCCGTTCCGTGAAAAAAGTCACAATTTACGAGTCCTTGCGCCGACGCGAGACTCTCCCATTCGTTGCTGAACGAGAGAAAAGGTCACAATATGGCCACCTCCCCACTGGCTGGACTTCCGGCACCCCACGAACTGCTGATCGATACATCTCGTTTGATCGCATTGTATTATGATCAGAGGCCGGATCCCGAGAACAAAGCACAACTGGTCAGCTTCGGGACCAGCGGACATCGCGGGACTTCGAAAAACGGTACGTTTACCGAGTCGCACATTGTCGCTATCACCCAGGCCCTGATCGAATACCGCAGCAACCATGGGATCACTGGACCCCTCTTTCTCGGCAAAGACACGCACGCACTCTCGGGTCCTGCGGAGCAGTCGGCTCTGGAAGTCCTCGCCGCGAACGGTATCGAGACCTGTATCCAGAACGGGAATGGCTTCACTCCCACTCCAACAGTCTCGCACGCAATCCTGTGCTACAACCGCGATCATTCGAGTGGGCCTCAGGCCGATGGGATTGTGATCACTCCTTCGCACAATCCTCCTGAAGATGGGGGATTTAAGTACAATCCCCCAAACGGAGGACCTGCGGACACTGATATCACCGGCTGGGTCCAGAATCGTGCGAACGAACTGTTGAAAGCGGGTATCTCGACGATCAGGCGGGTTTCGTATGAAGCGGCTCTCAATGCCCCGACGACTACTTCCAAAGATTTCGCGCGCGATTACATCGACGACTTGAAGCATGTGATCGACATGGACGTCATTCGACGTGCGGGGCTGAGAATCGGCGTCGATCCCCTGGGTGGGGCTGCTGTGGGCTACTGGCAGACCATTGCCGAGACCTACGGACTCGATGTCACCGTCGTCAACCCGCGTGTAGATCCCGCGTTCGGCTTTATGACCGTCGACCATGATGGCAAGATCCGAATGGATTGTTCCAGCCCATACGCCATGGCCAGCCTTGTTAAGCTCAAGGATCAGTTCGATATCGCTTTCGGAAATGATCCCGATACGGACCGGCATGGAATCGTGACGAAATCGTCGGGACTGATGAATCCAAACCATTATCTTGCCGTGGCGATTCGCTACTTGTTTCAGCACCGCGCGGAATGGCCGGCGACGGCGGGAGTCGGCAAGACCTGCGTCAGCAGTCAGATGATCGACTGCGTCGCTTCGTCAATTGGCCGGAATCTCTATGAAGTTCCGGTCGGTTTCAAATGGTTTGTCGATGGCTTGTACAGCGGCACACTGGGCTTTGGGGGTGAAGAAAGTGCCGGAGCCAGCTTCCTGCGGATGGACGGGTCTGCGTGGTCAACTGACAAGGATGGCATTATTCTGGCGCTGCTCGCTGCGGAAATTACCGCGAAAACGGGACGCGACCCGGGTGAGCACTACCGGGATCTCGTTGCCGAGTTTGGCGAGCGGCACTACACGCGGATCGACCAGCCGATTTCCCTGGAAGAGAAAGAAGCATTCAAGCGCCTGAAGCCCGCGTCGGTTACCTCGGACACGCTGGCCGGTGAAGCGATTACGGCCAAACTGGATGTCGCCCCGGGAAATCAGAAGCCGATCGGCGGAATCAAGGTGACAACCGACGGGGGCTGGTTTGCAGCCCGCCCCTCGGGAACGGAAGCCATCTATAAACTTTATGCGGAAAGCTGCCGTGACGAACAGCACTTGCAGCAGATCGTTTCCGAGGCACGTGAGATCGTCAGCAAGGCGCTGAGCGCCGACTGATTCAGCCGGACAAGTGCCTGCGGTAAGAATGTGAATCGTTGCATAAGTGAGGTCCTTTCGTGCGAACTTTGATATCTGGTGCCACTTGCGTTCTACCTGCCGGCCAGGCCCGTGTGGATGTCCTCATTGAAGGTGGAAAAATCCTTGGGATCGATCCCCCCAAAGGGGTTCAGGTGGATGAAACGATCGATGCCCATGACCTGATTCTCATCCCGGGTGTTATTGACGATCAGGTTCATTTCCGCGAACCGGGACTGACACACAAAGAGGATCTCAGAACGGCCACACGAGCCTGTGCCAAGGGGGGCGTCACGTCGTTCCTCGAGATGCCCAACACGCGGCCGACGACGACCACTGTCGAACGGCTGAGCGAAAAGCTGCAACTGGCCAGCGAAAGGTGTTTCGTCAACTACGGGTTCTATATCGGTGCGACCCCCACCAATCTCGCAGAACTTCAGGCGGCAACCCGGACGCCGGGGATCAAGATCTTTATCGGGTCGAGCACTGGTGACCTGCTGGTCGATGAGCAGGAGGCGCTGGAGCGGATTTTCGCCGAGACCACGCTGCCCATTTGCGCTCACTGTGAAGACGAAGCGACGGTCCGGGCAAACTCACAACGGCTGAATGGAGGATCGACCTACGAAGATCACTCGCTGATCCGTGATGAGGCTGCCGCAGTGATTGCGACGAAGCGCGCGATCGACCTGGCCATTCGCCACCGGCATCGGTTCCATGTGCTGCACGTCTCGACCGCGGCGGAAACAGAACTCCTCCGCGATCCGCAGGGACTCATCACCGCCGAAGTCTGTCCACATCACTTGTTTTTCAATGTCGATGACTATGAACGGCTCGGTTCACTGGTTCAGATGAATCCCTCGATCAAGACCTCTGCCGATAACGAAGGGTTATGGCTCGCTCTGAAGCAGGGACGGATTCAGGTCATTGCAACCGACCACGCACCACACACGCTCGAAGAGAAACAGCAGCCCTATCCCAAGTCCCCCTCAGGTCTGCCTGCTGTCGAGAATTCGCTGGCCCTGATGCTCGATAGCGTGAATGCCGGAATCTGCTCGCTGGAAAGCGTTGTTCAATGGATGTGTGACGCGCCGGCTCGGGTATGGGATATGGTTGGAAAAGGGCGTATCGCTGAAGGCTACGATGCTGACCTTGTGCTGATCGATCTGAACAAGAAACAGACAGTGCGTAACGAGAACCAGCAGACAAAGAGCGGATGGTCGCCGTGGCATGGCGTCACACTGCACGGGTGGCCTGTTCGCACAATCGTTCGGGGACGTACCGTATTTCTCGATGGCCGATTTGATGAAGAGGTCCGCGGCGCCGAGATTCAGTTTGATCACAGTCGCGGCGGGTACTGGTCCCAATCCTGAATCGTCGACCACAACAGTCCGACTCTATCAGCAGAGACGTCAAGCAGCGTCTCTGCTGTCGTTTTCACTCCGTCCCTCTGCAGTACCGGTTCTCACCACGCTGAGGGTCAGGGAAGAAATGACGGTGAGTAGAAGTTCACGCGGTCTCATTCGTCGCGCTGCGAATTGCGAGCGTTGATTAAAGCAAGGTTGCGGACGTCACCCGCGACTACGAATTTCTGCGTATGAACGCCTCTCGCGCGACCCCTCTCGAGGTGTTGCGCGGCGAGCGTTCAAATTGCTCAGGCAGGCTCACTGGACTGAGCCGTCACAGCGCGAAATAGCGCCTGAAAAGACCGATTTGGCTCACCTTTGTGGCTATGGCATTCCAATTGCTAAGTCCAATAACTCAGTGACGTCTTCCTGAGCGGAAGGCCTGTGTGAAAGCCCTTCGGACCCATCACGAGAAGTCTCGGCGGGAGCACATTACTTCAGCCCATGTGAGGGCAAAACAGAATGCTGCTGCAACAGGTGACGAACCCGGCTTCTTACCTCGAATTCAACCGAAGTTGGTGGACGACCACCGACGGGAAGAGTTTTCGACCTTATTGATGTGACACCAGTTCAGAAAAGGAATCGGACATGATGATGATCGCTACCAAACCAGTCAAAAAGAACAAGCACTCATCGACCGCGAATGAGCCTTCCTACCTGCCGACACCTGAGCAGATTGCCCGCGAATGCTGGCTGATCCGGGCCACATGGTCTGAAGCAGAAACCATCCGCCGTCGCGCAGCCTTTCCGACTGACCTGGATTCGTAGCGTTCTACCCGTACGTCTGACCAACCTGGGGTTCAGGACAACCCGTTCGGAACTTCGACACGGAATTGTGACCGAGGGAGTGACGGTGAGTGGTTGACTCAACCAGCCCGTTTTAATGTCTGTGCATTAAACAGACGTTGATAAAGAGGGCAAGTTTTGAGCAACGAGTCATGCGCACCAAAGGCAATCGCCTGACCCCCATCCATTACCAGGACATGCGTGACGAACTGCAGCAGGCTGGGTGTCATTCCGTGAGTGACGATGAAGGTCGTGCGATTTTTGGTGAAATCTCGCAATGTGTTATGAATGCATTGCTCACTCTGCGTATCAATCGCAGAAGTGGCTTCGTCCAGAATCAGAATCGCCGGATCGCGCACAATGGCTCGCGCCAGCGCCACACGCTGGCGTTGCCCGCCTGACAGCCGATGGCCCTTGTCGCCGATCTGTGTCTGGAGTCCTTCCGGCAGGCGTGAGACGAAGTCTGTCACATGGGCCTGATCCGCGGCAGCCTTCAGTTCTGCATCAGTCACGTCCGGCTTTCCATAGCGGATATTGTCCGCAATCGACCAGTCGAACAGCAGCGTCTCTTGAGTGACAACGCCGATCTGTGCGCGTAACTGCGAGAGGTCGACACTTTTGAGATCCATACCGTCGATGCAGACTCGACCGCTGTGAGGGTCACAGAAGCGGGGAAGCAGATTGACAAGAGTCGATTTGCCGCAACCGTTCTCGCCCACGACTGCCACAGTCGCACCGAATGGGACCGTCAGCGTCACGCAGTCGAGGGCCTTTCTGCCCGGTTCGTCTGTGTCCAACTGAGCATAGTGGAAGATGACGTCTTCAAAGTCGATGGACTTGCTGTGACGTGGCAGGGGGAGTGCAGGGCGAGCGGTCTTGACCAGCGATGCCCGGTCCATCCAGGCAAAGACCCGGGTACAGGCGGTCGCTGACTTTTTCAGCTTGGAGTAAACACCCGACAGCTTGC
>NZ_DASWWZ010000542.1:0-17877 GCF_036405755.1 Schlesneria sp. | reverse complement strand
GGAATCAACGAACATACGAAGAAACCAACCTCGAACATCGACGAAATCAAGAGTGCGATCGACAAGATCAAAGTTGACGAGAGCGGTGTCGAGAAGATGTGCGGTGCCATCCAGGCCGCTGTTTCGAAGTATCGCCAGGCCGCCAATAGCCAGCATCGCAAACTGGTCGTCATCGTCGTTTCCGATGAGTCAGGTGATGATGGCAATCAGGTGGAAGAGACGATCGCCATCTGCAAAGGGTCCTCCACAAAAACGAATTCACTGCGAAGTACCCCCGTCTATTTCCTGGGACACTATTCCGTCTTCGGGTACCCATACGCGCATGTCCGATGGACGGACCCCGTCTACGGTCTAAACCACTGGATCGCGATCAATCGAGGCCCCGAAACTCCTGAGCCCGAGTGTTTGCAGTTCGACGGATTGCATGGCCGATGGGACGTGTTTTCCAGCGGGTTTGGCCCCTACGAGCAGGTGCGAATTGCCAAGCAGACGGGAGGGATCTTCTTCATGCTACCTGGCAATGAAGACAACCTCACGAGCGCAGGGTCTCACGAGCAGCGCAAGTTCGATCTGCTCGATATGAAGGAGTATCTCCCTGACCTCAGCTCGCGACAGGTTTACATCAAAGACCGCTTCGAGCACAAATTCCGTGAAGCCCAGTGGCAGGTGGTGGCGGCGCTCAATCCCCACACCGATGAGAAGCTGAACATGCAGCAGCTCTGGTACAGCACCGACCCGTCCACCTTCGATAAGCAGGGAGAAGAAACGTTCAAACGAGCCCTGCGCGCCATGGGGATGCTGAATGACCAGGTGCGGGTGCTGGAATCCGTCAAAAAATTGCGAGAAAGAGAAACGTCCCAGCGCTGGCGGGCCAACTATGAGCTGATGCATGCCCAGTGTCTGGCTTATCGGGTACGGTTGTTCCAGTTGTTGCTGGCGCTGGACCAACACCGAAAACAGCGGCCGATGCCCTCGAATCCCATGAATAACAGCTGGGACATTCACCGCGTCCACGAACTGCTCGAACCAGACAAAGAACAGATTCAGCAGACGAAAGTGGACTTCGACGAATTGAAACGGCAACTCGACACCGCGCGACAAGAGCTTCTGGATGTCATCGCTAATCATCCGCGAACTCCGTGGGCGCGACGGGCGCAATGGGAACTGGATAGTGGATTCGCAATGAAATTTATCGAATCCTACCGCAATCCGAATTACGACAAGGTGGCGACAAAGGAAATCAAGATTCCGAAGCAGTAGGCGAAAAACGGAGAACGCGATGCCGTTAGGTGCTGCCGGTTCTCGCCGCGATTGCTGCATCGCCGGGGCAGTGCGGTACTCCTCGGCCGAATGGGGATGGAAGAAGGCTGAATGCCGACGGATGAACCGGCTGTAGACTGGTAGTCAATGCGTGAGTCTTAGATGAGCAGCGAACGCAAAGATGTCCCTGAAACTCAACCGGCTTCTGCGTCGCCGCCACCGTTGCCACCGCGTGATGCTTCGAAACCCCACTGGTTTAAGAGTCGTCCCCCCATCGTCGTCGCGACTCCTGCTGCACCCCGTTCTGCTAACTGGTCAAGACTCGCTGTAGTCCTCTTCGTGAGCTTTCTGTTCCATACGGGCGTTCTCGGGTTGTGTGCGTTGATCGTTTTGCACGATCCGCAACTGGTGGAACAGATCTATACGATCATCACGTACCGCGACGACCCGACGGCCACGATCATTGAGCCGCCGCTGCAGCAGCCTGAAGAGATCCGCGATGACTCACTCCCCGTCGCGGAACTGGTCGATTCCGGGTCCGAGCTGGCACTCGACGAGCCTGGAGAGATCGAACTCGACTTGAGTGACGACCTCGGTCAACTTGTGACAGATCTCAGCGAAATCCCGGGCATCCCGGAGATGAAAGTCGCGGTTGAGACGTCGGGACGGATGTCTGTGCAGGCGAAGCGGGCACTGATGGCCCGATATGGCGGAAATGCGGCGAGCGAGGCTGCCGTTGCGCTCGGCTTAAAATGGCTGAAGCATCACCAGATGGCTGATGGAAGCTGGAGTTTCAATCATTCAAAGCACCCGCAATGCAAGGGGGCGTGCTCGCAGGACGGCAGCTTCGCGGCATGTCCCACCGGTGCCACGGGGATGGCTTTGCTAGCGTTTCTCGGGGGTGGGCACACTCATCAGAAAGGGGAACACCAACGGAGCGTGAAACGGGGGCTGGATTTTCTGCTGAAAGCGGCCAAGCCCACGACGGCGGGTCTCGACTTACGGGGAAACGTCACATCGAATGAAGGGATGTACGTTCAGGGAATCTGCACCATTGCGCTGTGTGAGAGCGCGGCGATGACGAGAGATCCTCGAATCCGAAACGCGGCAGAACGGGCAGTGGAGTTCATCGCAAAAGCGCAGAATCAGAATGATGGAGGCTGGCGATACAGTCCCGGTGACGCGGGAGATCTATCGGTCTCCGGCTGGCAAATCATGGCTCTCAAGAGCGGCTATTCGGCGAAGCTGAAAATTGCCCCCCCAACATTCAGGAAGGCCGAAAAGTTCCTGAATGCGACACAATCGCACGGCGGTTCGCGCTACATGTACACGCCTGACCCGAATGTCTCGGGCGAGGTGGAAGGACCGGCAACACCGACGATGACCGCAGTAGGACTGCTCTGCCGGATGTACCTCGGCTGGAATCCCCAGAATCAGCAACTCGCAAAAGGAGTGGCTTATCTGGATCAGGTCAAACCCCAGCCTAACAACATGTATTTCAACTACTACGCGACGCAGGTGATGCACCATTGGGGCGGCGAAGAGTGGACGCGCTGGAACAGCGTGATGCGAGACCATCTCGTACGGACGCAGCACCCGGTGACCGATGGTCACCTCGCGGGAAGCTGGGATATCGCGGACCCTCACGGAGGAGGAGGGGGGCGTCTCTACATGACGTGCCTCTCGATTATGACTCTCGAGGTCTACTACCGCCATTTGCCGATCTACAGTAGTGAGAACATTAAAATCGAGTTTTGAACGACCTGTCAGAACAAAAATCGGCTATGGGCCACACTGTGTCTGCAATGTTAAGTCTACAGAGGCGTTTTGTGAGGCTGGCCCGGCAATTCTCTGACGTACTGGGGAACGGCATAGCCGGGAAGCCGGGTACGGAGTTCCGCGAGTATCGACTGACCAGCGGATTCATCAACCTGAAAGTGAGTGGTTCCCTGCACCAGATCGAGTTGATGCAGGTAGTAAGGGATGACGCCGACATTGATCAGTCGCTCGCTGAGCTCTGTCAGCGTGTCCGCATTGTCATTGATCCCTCGCAAGAGGACTGACTGATTCAATGTGGTAATACCAGATCTGACAAGCTGCCGCAGAGACTGTTCGCAGTCCCCGGCGATTTCCCGGGGGTGGTTTGCATGAACGACCATGATCGGAGTCAGTCGTGATCCCGTCAGCAGTTCGATAAGGGATTGCGACACCCGGTTGGGTAGGACAATCGGCATCCGGGAATGAATCCGCAGTCGCTTGAGATGCGGGATGATCTCCAGCCGGCGGATGATCTCTGTCAAACGGGAATCCGTCAGCATCAGCGGATCACCTCCACTCAGCAGGACCTCCTGAATCGACTCGTCACGCGACAGGACTTCCAGCGCCGGTTCCCATTCATCGAGCCGACGCGGTTCCAGTTCATACTGGTAGTGCCGCCGGAAGCAGTAGCGGCAGTGGACCGCACAAACGCCGGTGGCAATCATCAGTGCCCGACCATGGTATTTGTGTAACAGGCCGGGTGCTCGACGGCTTTGCGTGTCTCCGACGGCATCGATGGCGGCCCCGGGCGAAGGCCAGTTTTCGACATCGAGCGGCAGGACCTGCATCAGTAAGGGGTCTGCGAGGTTTCCGGGTTCCATTCGCTGCAGGAAACTCTCCGGAACGAATAGCGGGAACAACTGCGAGGCTCGGCGGGCCGGCTCAAGCGACTCTGTCGGCAGTCCGAGCCGTTCGAACAGGACGTCCGGATCGCGAATGGCCCTTGCGAGAGACTCGTGCCAGGAATCTCGATTCCCCATTTTCGATGAGACGGGTGAAGATTTCTGACGAACCGACGGGTCCACGAGAATCGAATCCTTTACTCGCCCGAAGGCAACTTGTTCGACGGGGTTACGTGCTGAAGGGGACGAGGTGGGGCAGCAACATATCAAATGGTGGTGATCGATGCGGGAGAGCTCTTGACAGAACGATTCACAGCTACAGCCGCATCTGATATTCTACGCGGCTCAGTTTTGGCAAGTTAATCGACTCCGGCAACGCGTGAGTCAGCGTATCACACCACAAAGAAAAGACATATGGCTCAGCTCAACACGAGCGACTTTCGCAAAGGATCCAAAGTCATCCTGGATGGCGAACCTTACGACATGGTCGAAGTGAACTTCGTGAAGCCAGGTAAAGGACAGGCCCTTTACAAATGTCGGCTGAGGAATTTGATCAAGGGAACCTTGCTCGATCGCACCTACAAGAGCGGAGACAGCCTGGAAGCCGCCGAGATCCGTGTGGGCGACGGGCAGTTCCTTTATAAAGACAGCACGGGTCTGGTCTTCATGGACCAAAGCTCATTTGACCAGTACACGATCCCCCTGGATGTCGCGGCGGATCAGGCCCGGTTCCTGCAGGACGGCGCCGTCTGCTCGATCATGTACTGGGGTGAGCAGCCGATCGGATTTACCGCTCCTGACAAGGCGGTGATGAAAGTGACTTATACGGAAGACGTGGTTCGCGGAAACACTTCCTCGAACCTGACGAAACCGGCCACTGTGGAAAATGGCGAGGTTGTCCAGGTCCCGGCGTTTGTAAACACCGGGGACATGATCCGGATCAATGCTCAAACGGGCGAATATGTTGAACGAGTAAAAAGCTGATGAGCATGACACCCTCCCACAACGGTAAACTGTTTATTGAGACCGTAGGCTGCCAGATGAATATGCTGGACAGCGAACTGGTTGTCGGCGCTTTGCGCAAAGACGGCTACAGCCTGACCGATGACATTCGCGAAGCGGACACGGTTCTGTTCAATACGTGCAGTGTGCGGGAACACGCCGAACACAAAATCTATTCCGCACTGGGCCGCCTCAAGTACAGCAAGCTCTCTCGCCCCAACCAGGTGATCGGGGTTCTCGGCTGTATGGCTCAGAAGGACCAGGAACTGGTCTTCCAGCGAGCTCCGCACGTCGACATGGTGGTCGGGACGGGACAACTGGCTGAAGTTCCGAAGCTGATCGATGCGGCCCGTGAACGACGTGAACGGTCTCTCGCGGTCAGTCTCGATCGCAAGGAGGGCTCGCGTGCCGAGGTCAGTGACAGTTTCCAGAGCTATGATCCCCTGCGCGAACCCGAGATGCGGCCGACGCCGCATCAGGCGTTTGTCCGGATCATGATCGGCTGCGACAAGTTCTGTACCTACTGTGTTGTTCCGATGACACGGGGACCGGAACAAAGCCGTCCTCCAAAGGACATTCTGCACGAAGTCAAAGTGCTGGCTGATCAGGGAGTCAAGGAAGTGACTCTGCTTGGCCAGACCGTCAACAGTTACAAAGTGAAGCAGGATGGGAAGCTGTTCCGACTTTCGGACCTCCTGGAACTCATCCACGATGTTGAAGGAATCCTGCGGCTGAAGTTTGTCACGAACTTCCCCAAGGACATGACCGACGACCTGCTTCAGGCGGTTCGCGACTTGCCCAAGTGTTCCCAGTACCTGCATGTCCCGGCGCAATCGGGCTGCAACGAAATGCTCAAGCGGATGAAGCGGGGTTACACGATCGAAGACTATCGAGAGATGTTCGGTCGTATCCGTAGCACGATGCCCGGGGCATCCGTCTCGAGTGACTTCATCGTCGGGTTCTGTGGTGAAACTGACGAAGCCCATCAGAAGAGTCTCGAACTGATCCGCGAGTGCCGGTTCAAGAACAGCTTTATCTTCAAGTACAGCCCCCGACCGGGCACCAAAGCCAATGAACTGCTGATGGATGATGTGCCTGAAGAGGTCAAGCGCCAGCGTAATCAGGAAATGCTGGCTTTGCAGAACCAGATCAGCGCCGAGGACAACGCGGCGTTTATCGGTCGCCAAGTCGAAATCCTGGTCGAAGGGCCCAGCAAATCCGAAGTGAAACGGGGCGATTCCGGCGCGGCGGGTGGTCCCGTCCAACTGACCGGTCGCACGTTGTGCGACCGAATCGTCGTCTTCGATGGGAATCCGCGACTGGCCGGGTCGATGACCACGGTTTCAGTCGAAGACTGTACTCCGACGACCTTGATCGGAAGTATTGTCACCCAGCAGATTCAGCACGGTTCATCACCACTGCTGCCGATCCTCGCCTGATGAGTTTTGAACGAGAGAACTGCACATGCCAACCGTGTGCAGTTCTCTGCGATCGCCTGCGAACGGAATAGACGTCGATCGTTCGTTCGGCGAATAGCCTGACGCGTCGACGCCCGGAAAAGTTGGTGACGCTCACTCAACGGTGCCTGCAGAGCGGGAAGGTCGGAGCGACTTCTCGCTTATTCACAGTGTCGCACATCGTCACGGTTTGGAAAGCTCGACATTGGAAACGCCCCGACTTCCTGCGGGGAAGACGTTTGTGCCGAAGTGCAGGCCGCGTGGGGATGTCTCGGATCCATGTTCGATCCTGACGGCATAATGATACCGAGGCGACTCGGTTGTCTCGTCTACCCGCTCCGGAAGTTCGTCCGGGTCGGGGTTCGAGATGATGTTTCCCTGGATCAAAACATCACGTAGCGGTGGGTCGGTCGGTTCCTGACCACGGTCAAAACGAAACACCGCGCGGCTGGAATCTTTCCACATCCAGTACGAATCTCCGTAGCCGAACTGTGAAATCACGTTGTCCGTGATCAGCGATCCGCCATCGACATTCGCCGCAATGGCAGGGTTGCCATTCTCTGACGCTGTGCCGGGATAGGCTCCCGAACCGGACATGAGTCCGATGGCCCAGAGAACACATTGTGAGAATTGGTTGCCGGTAATCAGCACGTTCCGTGAGCCGTGCATGGCTTTCGTCCCAATAAAACTATTGTGGACGACGTTGTTGCTGATGATGACGTGGTCAGAATGGATGTCGATACCCTGCGCGGCATTCTCAATGTGGTTGCCAAGAATCCGCGTCATTTTGCTCTGAGCCGGTCCGGTGACAATCAGTGCTGAGCCCTGGTGCCAGTTGTTGACATATTCTGCATCCCAGGCCTCCTGAGAGATCAGCAGTCCCTTGGTCGGATTCTTCTTCGTGAACTTCCCGAGTTGATGCTGCGCCTTGATTTCGGGCGTGGGGCGGTATTGAGTTTCGATGATGGTGTTGCCCTGGATCAGCGTCCCCTGGCAACGATCAATGGCGATCCCTGTGCCGTCGATGCACCGAAACGCATAGCCCAAAAGTTCTGCATTTGCCGTGCGATCATCGATGGCAATCGTCATATAGTTACGGACGTCGCAATTGAGAATCCGTCCGTTGCGCACTTCTGAAAAGCGAATCGCGCTGGTTCTGGCTCGATTATCGATGATGCTCACCTGGTCGATCGTAATGTCGTCCCCATCCGAGACGAGCAGTGCGGGGTGCTCGGTATCGAGCTTCCCTTCCGACCGGGTGAGCGTGATTCCCACCACCCGAACACGCCGGGCGTGCTCGATCTCGAGGATGTGCCTTGCCGGATTCGTCATCACGATCCGGCCGGATCCCTTCAGGCAGGTGCCGGACCCACTGATCCGCACGGTGGCATCGACACGATGGTCGCCTGCGGGAAGGTGGATTTCTCCGCCAGGATTTGCATCGATGGCTGCCTGAATGCTGGGATAGTCTGCGACCGAGATTTCTGCACTGACGACCTCGGAGGACATCTGCCGGATCGCAAGGATCGTCAACATGCCGAACTTGAGCCAGACGTTCCACCTGACGGTATTCATGTGCGGTATCTCTGACGGCGAGGGTTCTACTTCGTTCCGTGAGCTGCGGAAGCGGTTGGCGATTTTCGTTGAGCGAGAAATTCGACCAGATCCCGAATCTCCGACTTCGTCAGCTTTTTCACGAGATCCTCCGGCATTCCCGACTTGCCGACGGTTCGCTCTTCAATTTCGGCAATCGGGATAGTGACGAGCTGGCCATCGGGCAGGTGCAGACGCAGCCTCTCGTTATTCTCGTCTTTGACGATCCCTGCGAAGACACGTCCATCCTGAAGTGAAAGGATGGCCGTCTCAAACCCCTTGGCGATTTGCTTATTGGGATCAACGAGAGCTTCGAGCAAGTATTCGCGAGATTTAGCGAGGCCAATCCCGGACAGGTCAGGTCCCACTTCGCCGCCCGAGTTGTCGATCTTGTGGCAACGACGACAGGATACGTCTGCCCGACCAAAGAAGATTTCACGTCCCCGATCGGCATTGCCACCTTCCAGAGCCTCACGAAAGTCCTTGAGATGATCCGCGGGCGAACGTTTTGAATTGAACGCCTTGACCAGAGTCAGAAGTCGGGGAGTGCCTCGCGTCTCTGCGGCGTTGAGCAGGTCCAAGTGGAGGACGGGGGGGACTGCTCCATTGACCATCTTATCGAGCCACGTTCCGATGACCTCATCGGCATCTTCCCGTTTCAAGCTGGCCAGCGCTTGAACGGCGGATTGTTGTTCCGAAGTCGAGTTTCCTGCCATAATTTCCGCGAATGAGCGAACGGCCCGGGCGGGATCGATTGCAGCGAGAATGCGCCGTGCTTCGCTGCGCACAGCAGGTTGTTCATCTTCAAGGGACTGTTCCACCCACGAGGCAAGTTGCGGACTCTTCAAAGCGTGAAGAGCGGCCAGTGCCGACGCTCTTAAGGGGGTGGGGGAGTCCTTGGCATCGCTGAGGATTTCAATGAGATACGGTTCGACGTCGCCGATTGCGTACTGCGTGGCCAGTTTGACGGCCGCTTCACGAAGATTCGGACTGCCCGCGAAATAGGAGTCCATCCACGGCCGAATGACTTCAGCGATGTCGACGTTCCGTTTGTCCAACGGGCGATAGTCACCCGTCACGCGATCCAGCGGCCCTGGTGCGTTCCATTCGGTCAGTTCCGCGAGCGCTTCGATCCGCAGCACCTCGTCACTGAGCGGATTCCCTGCGTACGTGGCGACGACTTCCGCATTCTCTTTCGTTCCCAAGTGGAAATTCGCACTCATCGCTCGTCGGGCGACCGGGTCTGGCAGTCCCGGGTGGTCGAGAAGCTGGGCTAAGGCCTCCAGTGCGTTCGGGACGGGCAGGTCATGGATTGCACGAGCCGCCTCGGTGACGATCAGAGGTTCGACATCGGTCAGAAAGAGTCCCAGGCCAGGGCTGGCCAGGCGACGGAGAGCGACGACGACCCCCAGTCGGATCGAGGTGTTGGGAATGCGTGCAGCGGTCAACAGTTCCTGCGCCGATGCGGTTCCCACCAGGCCCATCACCAGGGCATGTCGTAGTGTCGGGTCGGCGTCGGCATTCTCGGCGAGTGCTTCAAGCAGCGGGGCAAACGCCGGTTTGTATTTCAGTTTTCCAACGGCGATCGCGGCGAGGGATCGGACTCGCAGATCAAGGTCCTTAACCATTTCGGCCAGGATCGGTCCTGCTTCTGCAAAGGCTGCCTCTCCGCAGACTCGGGCCACTTGTGCACGAACTTCAGGTGAGCGGTCCTGCGCGAGCGCCAGAAGCGGTTTCAGCACCGAGGGATCTTTACGTCCGATCTGCCCCAGTCCCCAGATGGCATGCACGCGGGCGAAGAGATTTTCATGACTGATTGCGATCTCTGTCAGTTGCTCGGTATGGCCTTTTGTGGCCATGGCCAATTGGGCTCGCAGGCGAATTCGGTAGTCGGCATGTCCCAGAAGCTGGCTGAGCTGCTCGGGAGTACGCGATTCGAAACCTTCGCTCATCAGATCTTTGACCTCGCTCACGACGGGGGACTTACTATGTAGCTCGTCGCGGAACCGGTAGATGCGGCCTTTTCCCAGGCCATCCCAGCCGTCGACCCAGTCGGAGACGTAGATTTCCCCGTCGTAACCGAAGTCGATGTCCGTCGCCAGAATCGACCAGACGAACTCTTCCGGGTTCACGAGTTCAAAAGAAGCCCCTTTGGGAACCAGTGAGAAAGTTCGGATTCCGCTGTTCGAGGCTTGTCCACGAAAGTCTGCGAGGAAAAAGTTCCCCCGGTACTTTTCATCCAGGCCCGTGCCGGGGTAGTAGGCCAGCCCCGAGGGACCATCGGCGAAGTGGGCGACGGGAGGAACGATGTACGCCGCCTGACCGGGGTGGTGCACATGCCAGAGCTTTTCCCGATTCCAGGGTCCGCGGTCCTGGGGATACTGATAATACATTCGCCAGCCGGTATCCGATCCTTCGACCAGATAAACCCAGCGGGCACGGTCGCCGCTGTCAGAGTTGTTATCACCCGTAAATAAGTTGCCGAAATCGTCGAAGGCCAGTTCCTGTGGGTTTCGCAGGCCGGTACAGAAGACTTCCAGGGTCGAGCCATCCAATTCACAGCGGAAGACGGCTCCCTGGTCCGGTTTCGCCAGTTGCGTCCCATCTTTGAGAACGATGTTGTATCCACGATCGCCAATACTAAAGTAGAGACGACCATCCGGACCGAGGATCAGTCCGTGCAGATCGTGACCTCGGAATGCCACGCGGACGCCAAAGCCGTCATGAAGCGGTTGCTTCGCGTCCGCAACCCCATCGTCATTCGGATCCGTCAGTGCCCACAACCTGGGGATGCACGTGTAGTAGACAGTTCCATTCAGAGCGAGCAGCCCCGCGCCAGTCCCCTCTTCGATGTGATTGAATCCGTCGGCGAATACGGTGGCTTCATCAGCTCGCCCATCGCCATCCGTATCGACCAGTCTTCGGATGCGATCATGCTCCAGACCGTAGTCTTTGACATGTTCCTTCAGATGCTTTTTGAAGAAGTGAATGCGGTCGGCAACTGTTTGAGCTGCCAAGTCATCGATCACCCAGTCCATGTGCCCACGGTTATCTTCGACCCCCTTCGACTGCCGGAACGTTTCCGCGACGAAAATCCGTCCCTTCTCATCGATGCAGAAGGCCACCGGGTTTGCCAGCTGCGGCTCAGCGGCGAACAGTTCGCCCTGAAAGCCACCCGGAATCTTAAAACGATGGAGCGCCAGCGCCCCTTCCTCGGACTTCTCCTCGATCTTGGGAGAATAGGTTTCCTGAGCCTGAACCCGACCGAGTGTCATCTGACCGAGCGTGAAAATAGTGAAAATGAAGAGGAGGCCAAACTTACGGAAGGTCGTGGTCATCGTGAGCGCTTTCTGAGCGAGCCTGGCTGCATTCTGGCAAGGCAGCGATTATGCCGCTCAGATCGATCAGCTACCAGTGAAGTGGCGTTTCAGCCAACTGCTGATCAAAATGACTTGTCCATAATTGGACAGTTGGTCAAAACTCGCCACCGAGACAGGGGCACCACACGGCCTGAATATCCGAAAAATAGCGTAAAAGGTCAGAATTGTGCTCAAGTTCCTCAGCATTTAGGGAACCGAAGGATGCCGGAATTCGTCTGTGGTGTAATAATTGCGAGTGTATGTGGCTCGGTGTGGAACCTACTGCTCTAGTTCAAGGAAGAGAACGATGTTGGTTTTAACTCGCGGCGTGAATCAGAAGATCGATATTGGCGACAGCACGATTACGGTAACCGTTTTGGAGGTGAAGGGTGGCCGTGTCCGCCTGGGGATCGAAGCACCTGCCGATGTCTCGATCCGACGCCGAGAACTGACTGTGAATGTACCAATGGAAATGGTTCCAGAGATGTGCGGACAATGAAACCTGTCTGTCGGCGTTGAATTCGTTGCAACCTCTTAAATCTATTGGTGGTCAGGCGACACGTCGATTTCGTTCGACGGAGTGTCGCCTTGGACCGCGGAGGTTTGGCAACCGGTGGAAGTCTGCAGCGTACGTGATGCGACGGCCTTGACAGCGTGACGCTTCCGTACCCTCCATGTTGCCCACGAGAGTTGAACCGTGCGCCGAAAAAGCGCGCTCGATCGCTCTATGAGGGGCGAAGTGAAGACTTCCATGCGTCTTTTTTTTATGGTCTCAAGCCCTTGGTATCACTGTTGTGAGGCGCCAGGTCCCGGCCAATCGGTGAAAATTCATATTCATCTGAGTTTTTGTAGGGAAAGAACCTTTCCTCAGGGCAACTGCCTGACTCTTTGTTGCCAAGTCGTAGCTATGAATCCCATAGTACGCCGCTCGACATTTGATCAGTTTCCGAGCCCTGACTGAGCGTCATGGGCCCAGAACTGCATTTCCCTCCGTCCGGTTCGGAGACGATCGAACTCACTTTCACTCGACGGTCACGCTTTTCGCGAGGTTTCGTGGGCGATCCACGTTGCACCCTCGATAAATGGCGATTTGGTAGGCCAGGAGCTGCAGGGGAATCGACGTGACCAGGGGCTGAAGGTATTCATCAACGTCTGGTACGTAGATGACATCGTCTGCCAGTTCCGCAATCTTGTCGTCCCCTTCGCAGGCGATGGCGATGACCGGGCCTTTGCGGGCTTTGACTTCTTCCAGATTGCTCATCACCTTTGGATAAATTTCGCAGCGAGGAGCAATAAAGACGCTCGGTGTGTCCTCGTCGACCAACGCGATGGGACCATGTTTCATTTCGGCGGCGGGGTAGCCTTCTGAGTGAATATAGCTGATTTCTTTCAGCTTGAGAGCCCCTTCGAGGGCCACCGGGAAGTTGTACAGTCGTCCCAGATAAAGAAAATTTTCTGCCGTGTAGTATTTACGAGCGACGTCCTTAACCGCGTCAAAGCATTTCAGGGCCTGTCGGATCTTGTCGGGCATCTCCCGCAGTTGACTGATCATTCGTTTGCCTGCGGGGTGCGACAGATGTCGCATTCGACCGAGCAGCAGGGCCAGCAGGGTCAAGACGGTCACCTGTGAGGTAAACGCCTTGGTTGAAGCGACGCCGATTTCGGGGCCCGCATGCAGATAAATTCCGCCGTCCGCCTCGCGGGCGATTGTGGAACCGACTGTATTACAGATGGCCAGGGTCGGATGGCCCTTTCGCTTGCACTCACGCAAGGCCGCGAGGGTGTCCGCCGTTTCGCCGCTTTGCGTGATCGCAAAGATCATTGTGCGGTCGGCCATCGGGGGATTGCGGTATCGCAATTCACTGGCGTATTCCACTTCCACCGGAATACGGGCGAATTCTTCGATGAGGTATTCACCCACCAACCCCGCGTGCCAACTGGTTCCGCAGGCCGTGAGAACGATCCGGTCAATCCGTCCCAGCGATTGGGGATCGAGGTTTAGCCCGCCGAACTTCGCGGTGGCCTCCTCATCGTCCAATCGGCCTCGTAGCGCGTTTTCGATCGTTTGAGGTTGCTCGAAGATTTCCTTCAGCATGTAGTGATCGAATTCCCCCAAATCGGTGTCGCGGGAGGTTTGCTCCAGCGCTCGAATGGAGAGTGCAGGGGCACTACCGTCCTGGTGTCGCAGCACAAATGAATCAGCCTTGATGACCGCTGTTTCGTGATCGTTGAGATAGACAATTTCTTTCGTGTGACCAACGAGGGGACTCGCATCACTGGCGAGAAAATACTCGCCTCGGCCCATCCCGACGACCAGCGGGCTGCCGAACCGGGTCGCGATGAGTAATCCGGGGACATCGCGGAACATCACTGCCAGTCCATACGTTCCTTTGATCTGTCGGACTGCGGATTCGACCGCACGGACGCACGTCTCCGCTTCAAATGGGTCATCGCCCAGCTTTACGGCTTCTTCCAACTGATGGGCAACCAGATGGGCCGCCACTTCCGTATCCGTGGCGGTGCGAAATACGTAGCCCAGTTCGCGAAGCCGGTCACGCAGAATCGAGTAGTTTTCGATCACACCATTGTGGACGAGAACGACTTCCCCGTTGCCACCGGTGTGGGGGTGCGAGTTTGTGTCGCTCGGTTCCCCATGAGTTGCCCAGCGGGTATGGCCGATTCCGGATGTTCCCTGGATTGGCAACAGTTTGCAAAGGTCCGCCAATTGTGAGACGCGGCCCGTTTTTTTCCGGATCGAGATCTTGCTGCCGTCCTGGAGAGCGACCCCGGCACTATCGTAACCTCGATATTCCAGCCGAAACAAACCTTCGATCAGGTAGTCGTAAGCCTGCTTGGGACCGACATAGCCTACAATTCCGCACATATTTGCGACCTCCTTCTCGATGTCTGCGTCGAATTCATCCGTGATTAAAAATTTGTCAGCATGGCAGTTTGAAAGGCCTCATCCCTGCAGTCGGAATCTCTCGTTAGACCGGCAGACGGTTCTCTGTAAGGCTTTTTTGAATAGCGACTTCCAGCGAAATGAGTCCTCAGTTGGCAAGGTGCTGCCAAGGTTCGAAAGGGTGATTTCGCGCGGCTTATAGCAGAACGACGAGAGTCTGTTGAGACGAATTCCGCCAACAGCAATTCTCTGTCATGGACAGACTCTCCGGACGTAAATCGAGTTCTGCCGGTTCAGTCATCCTCCTGTGCCGACGCCCGTGACGGTTGGCATGGCGCCATGCGGTGAATAAATGTGTAGATGTCCATGATCGGAAGTTTTCTTACATGCGAGAATTCGAGGTCTGGCAGGGACTGTTTGGGTGAAGGGGGCAACGATTTGTTGACATCTGTAAACCAAATCGAGCGAGCGTGTTTCAACTTTGAAACGACTCGACCATAGGGAAGTGTGGCCCGCCTGATAAAATGTTCCACCCCCAGGGAATACCGTCGAGGAGAGCGGTCACGCCACTTGTTGCGGTTATTTCAGGAACGCAGTGATACTTGTTCGGGATCTATCGGGTATTCAACTGCGGGCAGGATTCCGATTTCTCCGATCATTCTGAGGAGTTGAGCAAGTCATGGATGCGGCGATTGCACGCCAGAACGGCGGCTGCGTTATCGTCGCAAACCCATGCGGGAATTATTGCAGTGGCACATCGATTGCCAACTCGGCTCTCGACTTCCGAGCCAACTCCCCCGCATGACGGAGCCTTCACAAGATGACTTGCCCACCGGACTGGTTATCGTCGTTTGCTGATGACGTCACATCCTGCATTCGTTCGCATGATGATCTCGCCCCGCTGGGCTGCCACTTTCACGATATGGACGGCATCTGGGAGATTACGCTCTTTGCGTCCCTGACCGAGGTCATCGGGGGACCGCACGACGGTCGTCTGCGCCCCTCTCCGTTCAGTGTCGACGTGAAACCGCTGCTCGCGGCATTTTCGCATGTCGACAAGATTACCTGGCAGGCATTGCGAGTCGACCCGAGTGACGAACTGGGACCTCACCTCTCGATTGAAGGGCTCGTCGGGACAAAGCCGGTCTGGCTGCGGATCACCTCAATCGCGCCGGAGCGTTTTGAACCGGGGCGGCATCGCCTGGCCAACCGGCAGGCGTTCAAGGACATCTGGTGATCACTGCGACGGCTGGTTGATGACAAAAGGACAAGGTGGGATTGTCTCCCCTCCTTGTCCCTGGGACTGACTCTCTGGGTGTTGCGCGGTCTTGACTGGCGTTGCAGGTCTCCGGTGCCCCCGGAATGCCTAAGTTCAGAGGAGACGCTTGAGTCCATCGAACATCGTGCATTCACACCTCTCGCACTCACACACCGTGAAGCTCAGTGCTTTGCAGGCTGCGGGGCAAGTGCGTGCTTCAATGCAGGTTCCAGGCTGGGGTAGGCAAAGCGATAGCCCGTTTCGCTCAATCGATTCGGCATCACGCGAGCGCTGGACAGAAGGAGTTCATCCGCCATTTCACCCAGAACGGTCCGAGCAACGAAGGCGGGCATCGGGACGATTGTCGGTCGATTCAGAACCGATCCCAAAGTCTTGGTAAAGTCGTAGTTCGTTGCGGGACTGGGGGCAGTGACGTTGACCGGGCCCGAAATTTTCTCGTGCGTCATACAGTGCTGGATGGCTCCGACGACATCCTCGATGGCAATCCAGCTCCAGTACTGATTCCCGGATCCAATCACGCCTCCGCCGCCAAGTTTGAATGGTGTCAACATCTTGGCCAGTGCGCCACCTTTCGGAGAGAGGATCACTCCGAACCTCAGGTTGACGACTCGAATTCCTTCAGCCCGGGCTGGTTCGCATGCGGCTTCCCATTCTTTGCAGAGATCTGCCAGAAACCCGGTTCCCGGTGGGGATGTTTCGTTCAGCAGATCACGGCCGCGATCACCGTAATATCCCACTGCCGAGGCTGCAATCAGCGTTTTTGGCGGGGACTTCAGTTGTGCCAGTGTCTCACACAAAAAACGGGTTGCATCGATGCGACTGGAGCGGAGCGTCTGTTTGAACTGTGGTGACCAACGCTTCTGAGACAGATTTTCTCCTGCCAGATGAATGACGACATCCGTCCCTTCCAGTCTCCCTTTCGGCAGTTCTTTTCGGGTGGGGTCCCAGCGGATGTCATGCGCTTCCTCGGCCTGACGTCGGGTCAGTCGCAGAACTTCGTGTCCCTGGCTTGTCAGAGAAGGCACCAATTCTGATCCGACCAGTCCCGTCGCTCCGGATACCAACACCTTCATGTTAAATTCCTTCGAGAGTTCACGCAGATTTGGCTGAGAAATGGCAGACATGTCTAAACGGTACCAGATTTTAGGCTTGTCGTCGCAACCCGCCCACGAAATGCCGTAACTTCATTTCCTCAATTCTGGTGACGTCAGAAGACCGTTTACAGTAAGCTGAACGAATTCGAATATTTTCCTGACTGATGCAACACGAAAAGGCACGAGTTTTGGACGAAATCCTGGAAGACGTCGCCTGCACCGTATGTGCGTGTGTCTGTGATGATCTACGTGTTACTGTCCGAAATGGACGGATCGTGGATTACCAACCGTTCTGCTCGCGCATAGGTGACTGGTTCCATCAACAGAATTCGACAACTCCCGTCGCTGCAACGCGATCTGGGGTGGATATCTCACTTGATGAGGCGATTGAGGCGGCGGCGGGTTACCTCCGGAACGCTCGCGCCCCTTTAATCTACGGATTGTCCCGAAGCAGTACGGATGGACAACGTGCCGCCTTGGCTCTGGCAGATCGAATTGGAGCCACGATTGACACCACCGCCTCAGAAGGACATGCCCCCTCGATTCTTGCGCTGCAGCAGACAGGCGAATCGACCTGCTCGTTGGGAGAAATTCGAAACCGGGCCGACCTGGTGATCTACTGGGGATCAGATCCCCTTCAATGGCAGCCTCGACATCTGGAACGCTATTCGATGCGTCCGGGGATGCTCACGCCCAATGGTCGCGCGGATCGAACCCTCATCGTGATCGGTTCGGAGCGCACACAAACGTCTGCCGCAGCAGATCTGATTCTCGATATGGAACCGGGACAGGACTTCGAAGCCCTGTGGACGTTGCGAGGCTTACTGAAGGGAATCGAGCCAGCGCCAGGAGCGAAGACGGGACTTCCACTGAATCAGCTGAAAGACCTTGCGGAACGGATGAAGTCGTGCCGTTGCGGGATCGTGTTTTTTGGATATGAACTTGTCCGCCAGTCGATGGGCCATCACAACGTCGAAGCACTGCTGCAACTGGTCACGGACCTCAACGAGTTCACGCGTTTTTATGCCCGCCGGATGCGAGTGGCGGGTGACGTGTCCGGGGCCGACAGTGTGCTTTGCTGGCAGACGGGCTACCCCTTCAGCGTCAGCCTGTCTCGGGGCTATCCGCGCTATAACCCCGTCGAGTTCTCGGCGGCCGATCTACTGGAGCGGCGCGAAGCGGACGTGGCAGTTCTGGTAGGATCCGCAAGCCTGGAAACTTTTCCTCTCGCTGCCATTGATCACCTTAAGTCGATTCCGACGATCGTACTG
>NZ_DASWWZ010000541.1:0-4273 GCF_036405755.1 Schlesneria sp. | reverse complement strand
GAAGTTCGACTTACAGATCTTTGGATCGCCGAGTCGTTTGGCCTTGAACAACTCGTACATGTTGTTCAGGTCGTTGTTACCCTTGTCTTCTGCCTTCTCGTAGTCGACCTTGACTTTGTCGACGCCCTTGAGTTCGTAGACAGCACAGTAGTCGTCAGAACTGTAGAAGACACCCTTCTCACCGATGATCAGCACGCCGCTGTCAGAGACGTTCGTGATCCCGTATTTCTCGAAGACTTCCATCGGCGGCTTGTTCCCGCGGCGATCGTACCACCAGAATGGGATGGCAGGACGAAGCGACGTTTCAGGGAATTCAAACTTGATGATGGAACTTGCGGGGAAGCTGTCGAAGTCGTGTCCCGTTGACTTGGCCACAACAGAGACGGGGTCTCGGAGATCGCAAGCGGCGAACGGAACGGTCAACTGATGGCAGGCCATATCGCCCAAGGCCCCCGTTCCGAAGTCCCACCAGCCACGGTGCTGGAAGGTGTGGTAGAGACCGGGCCAGAATTCGCGTGTGGGAGCGACACCCAGCCAGTTCTTCCAGTCAACGCGTTCCAGAGCCTTGGCGATTTCTTCCTTCTTCTTTTCGATCAGCTTTGGTGCGGTTTCGGGATCCGCTTCCTTCGCTTGAGCAGCGAACTTTTCGAGGGTCATCCGGCGACCAGGACCCTGAGCCCAGACGGGACGGTTTGACCATGCAAACACTTCCTTCAGGGGGCCCAGTACGCCTGACTGTAGCTGAGCGATCGCTTCACGTGAGGAATCGAGTGCCGTACCCTGATTACCCATCTGAGTGCAGACGCCGGTTTCCTTCGCGACATGGGCGAGCAACCGGGCTTCGTAGATGGTGCGGGTCAGTGGTTTCTGCGTGTAGCAGCTGATGCCCAGTCGCATTGCGGCCAGCGTGATCGGGCCGTGCATGTGGTCAGGGGTGCTGACGTTGCAGATGTCGATCTTCTTGCCGTACTTGGCCAGCAATTCCCGGTAGTCAGTGAACTTTTCGGCGTTCTCGAACCCCTTGGATTTGCCTTTGCTTTCCAGTGTGTTGCGATCGACGTCGCAGATGGCGACGACATTACCGAACGCTGCAGCGTTGCTGGAATCGCTTGCCCCTTTACCACCAACTCCGAAACAGGCAACATTGAGTTGCTCGTTCGCAGAGCGTTCTTGACCACGCAGATCGACCGCACCGCCAACAAAGAGGGCGGCTCCGATCGCCGATGTGTTTTGAATGAACTCGCGACGTGACGTTTTTCGACTCATACGTCTCTCCTGGCGGCATGGCTAAGATGCGGCAATCATTGTTGTGGTAGAAACCATGTGCGGCAGTCACTCTGCCGTAGCAATCACTGATCTTAATTAGTTTTTTCACCGATTCACAGCAAGTGATGCCAGAACGGGGGCGAATTTCCCCCGTGGATTTGGGCCTTCCAGTGGATTGATACGAGCTAAAAGCAACCTTTTCTCACGAACAAAACTGTCGGTGAGCGTGTTCAAAAGCAGATTCTTCCGTCGTCAATCTGGCGACGATCCGGTCTGCAGCGCCAGACTCTTTTCTCCCCTTTACGTTGCTTTGTATCGACGCCATGCTGGGGTCCATTCGGCACGATGACATCGATTCGATCTCGCTCGCCAGCAACAGAATCACATGTCAATCAGCGATAGTGGGCGACTGTGCAGTTTTTTTGCCAGCGGTAATTTTCAAAAGTTCAACAGGCGGTACGAAATTGCTTGTGATGATTGGGGGGGACGCAACCTGCTCTCAAGTCAGGGGATTCGATTGGAGAAATATCGGCGGCGAAGTGTGTCCCATACCTGTTGCAACTCGCGATCATCCAGTGCACGGTCATAGGACGCGAGCTCGGCGAGGCTTCCCTTCCAGAATTCCCAGCCGCCCCCCTGCGTACCAATTCGCCATACTCCAGAAAGATCTCGCTTTGCCAGTGGCCGTTCCATCGAGAGCAGACGCGTTGAATTAATGTAGACTTCGGAATTGGTGGCGGAACTGCGTGCGGTGATCAGAAACATTTGGCCGGGTTGTGGAATCAGGGCGCGACGAGTGAGTTGGATATTCTCGTCGGTCATGCCGCCGATTTCGTCCGTGAATCTCGGAAAGACCCCTTCCGAATCCATGACTCCCAGAAAGACCGAGTTGCGTGTCTTGCCCGAGTCCCAGTTTGACAAGAGTATGTGTGAACCCACGTCGCCAATCTGGTAGTTCGCTGCAGCGACGATCGTGAATGTCTGGGATTCCAAGAATTGCCCCGCAAGATCCAGGAAGTCGTTCTCGCCATCAAATTGGACGACTGGGAACGAAGCCCCTCCGGTTTCTACAAGTTGCGGGCGATGCTCCGCGATCAGTTGAGCCGCGTGATGAGCTTTCGGACCAGACTGATCATGCCAGTGCCGAATATGGCCTTTCGAGTCGAGTTCGATTCCACGATCGGCGCGCAACCAGAGCGTCAGTCCTGGCACGTTGTGGAGTTCTGAAACCGTCAAAGTCCACGCGCGGTGATCCGGGGGATGGCGCCAGTTCTGGCCATACCAAAGGCCCAATGCACCGACAATGAGAATCGCCATCAGCCCCCAGGCGACCCAAAAGTGTTCCTGCCACATACGACTGATCGAGCCAATTGGGGGAGCAACGACTTCAGTAACGGATTCATTGCGGAGAAATCGCTCAAGATCATCGGCCAGTTCATTGGCACTTCGATAGCGACTGGAGGGACGTTTCTCCAGACAACGCAGACAAATCTCTTCCAAGCGGCGTGGAATCGAAGGAGTGATCCTCGCGGGCGGGACAGGGGCCATGTTCCGGACGAGGTCGAGAGTTTCGATGGTGCTGCGACCACGAAATGGGGGTGCACCCGTGAGGAACTCGTACAGTATCGCACCGACTGAGAAGAGATCTGCAGTTGGTCCGACTTCCTCAATGGTCCCATCGATCTGTTCTGGCGCCATGTAGGCAGGAGTGCCGATTAAGGTACCAGAGACTGTGTCGGATGACAGATCTGTGGGGCGAGCGAGTCCAAAGTCGGTGATTCGAGGAATGCCAGGCCCGTCGGGATGTTTCGGGTCCCGCTGGAGAAGAATGTTCCCTGGTTTTAGATCGCGGTGAATGATTCCTTCAGAGTGGGAATATGCGACGGCGCGGGCCACTGCGAGCAATAACTCAACTCCTTCGTGAAGATCAATCGGCCCGGTCTTCAGTCGCTGGGCCAGCGTAATTCCGGGGACGTACTCCAATGCCAGAAAGGGAATATTCTCCTGCTCTCCCGATTCATAGACGCGGACGATATTGGGATGATCCAGTCGGGCGAGCGCTTCCGCTTCACGGCGGAACCGTTTGATTTCGTGAGGACTGGCGAGTGTGCCGGACCGGAGTTGTTTAAGAGCGACGAGTCGCCCGAGACCAGGCTGGCGGGCCAGGAAAACAACTCCCATTCCGCCCCGCCCAAGTTCCTGGAGTATCTCGTATCCCAGAGCGACTCGATGAGACACGAGCGGGCCCGGATCTGCACTCTGCGCCGCCCGTTTAAGGAGACGAACGAAATCGTCGGAATGAATGTTCGTCACCAGTTGTTCACACTGCGGACATCGATCCAGGTGTTCTGCGATCGATTCGAAGTCGGTCAGTGTCAGCAATCCAAGCCCGAAAGCTTGCAGGTCTGAAGCGGATGGATGTGACTCTTCTCGGCAGGTATCGTCCGATTCCATGATGACCCTTTGCAGGGCGAAACCGCTTCATTCCTCAGTGGTCGGAGGGAGGGCTCAGCACTGATGACAGCGTCTCACTCGAATGATACCAGCCAACCCAATGCACGTCAGCAGCAGACTCGAAGGTTCTGGTACAGCAGAGGGCGTCGGGCCGACGAACCCCCCTGCGAAGCCCGGCGAATCATAGGTCGTGTATTGACTTGGATCGTACGGGATCGTTCCCTGAGGGCTGGGACCAGAGTAGACACTAAAGTTTTCTTTGACATTCAGTCCCGACAGGACGAAGTACGGGTCTCCGACAATGGACCCCTTTAATTCGGCCGAGGCCCCAACCGCTTCGAATGCGAAAAATGACAAGGGTAAAGCCGATCCAAAGCTGATGAAATCGGAGTCGATGATCTGATCGCCGACATTATTGGTCGTTCCGATCGAGATCGGAATGGTCAAGGTGTCAACGTTAGGATTGCCCACAAACTGCAGCACCAGGTCGACGCCGAAAATTAGTGAATTCAGTTCACTTGTCCCGTTGAAGTAGGTAATCGAACCTAAGGTG
>NZ_DASWWZ010000540.1:0-6401 GCF_036405755.1 Schlesneria sp. | reverse complement strand
CTCAGATGAAGGGAAACAGTGGTAGCGGGCAGAAGCTGTTCGCATCGACGGCGAAGTGCAATACCTGTCACGTCGTCCACGGGCAGGGGAAAGAGGTTGGTCCGAATTTGTCAGAGATTGGATCTAAACTGAGTCGACAGGCTCTGTACGAGTCGATCATTTTTCCAAGTGCGGGGATCAGCCATAACTATGAATCCTGGACGATTGTGCTCGCAGACGGGACGTCGCAGACCGGGATCATCGTCAGCGAAGACGGTGAGAAAGTGATCCTGAAGGGGAGCGATGCCATCGTTCGCACCTTCCCTGTCAAGGCGATTGAAGAACGCAGCAAGCAGACCGTTTCGCTCATGCCTGCTGACTTTGCTAAACTCATTTCTCAGGAAGAACTCGTCGACATCGTCGAATATCTCACCACACTGAGGAAGCCACGATAATAACGTCGAACTCCATCGAATGAATTCTCGATAGAGCTCGACGCTACGTCGGTGTGCCTGTTCTGTATGTCAATTGGACGTCTCCGGTGATGCGAAACCTTGATGTTTCCTCGCCTTCGAGGGGATCCAGGCTCGCTGGCCTGAGATCATTTCGCTGCGATTGCTTTCATCCACTTTTGCTAACGTGAAGCTGCTTTATGTCGAAACCCGAAGAAGCTGGGCTCGCTCCCCGATTTCAACTTGCGGACTTCGCGCCGCTGATCAGTTTTTTCACGCTCGTCCTGGTTTTCTCTGTTATTGCCAGTGACTTCCTGAGTCTCACTACGTTGACGCTTATCTTGAAGCAGGGAGCCGTTCTGGCCATCGCCGCAACAGGACTGACCTTTGTCTTGCTGTGTGCCGAGATCGACCTCTCAGTAGGGATGGTCGCGCTGCTCTCGGCTTGCCTGTGCGGGGTCCTTTGGGAATCGTCATTGGCTGCAGGGCCAAAGGAAGTGAACGGGGCCGGGAACGTCTCGTACCTTGCAACGGGGCTCGTGATCCTGATTCCTCTTTTAGCGGCAGTGTTAATGGGACTGTTGTCAGGTTGGCTGACAATCTCATCGGGACTTCCCAGTTTCATTATCACACTGGCAATGATGAACATCGCGCTGGGGCTCGCCCGGTTCCTGACTCGCAGTCAGAAATTCGCGGTACCGCCAGTTCTGGGAGAGTTGGGGAACTCGCCGCTGCTCGAATTGCACTTGGGGCGATACGGGACTCTCAGTATTCCTCTGAGCGCCGCTTTGGCCGCCGCGGTTATGATTGCGGCCCACCTGGTACTGCAGCACACCCGTTTCGGCCGGTACGTCTACATGACGGGTGGCAATCGTCAGGCGGCCCGGCTGGCAGGAGTCAGAACCGAACGGATCGTCATCGCCTGCCTGGCAATTTGCGCGACGACCGCCGCGTGTGGAGGGATGGTCAACTCAGGCCGAATGAACAGCGTCAGTCTGGACCAGAACGCCGATCTCCTGCTGGATGCCGTCGCGTGCGTGGTTCTCGGCGGCACGAGCCTGTTCGGGGGGGAAGGGAGTATCGGTCGAACCCTGATTGGTGTGCTCAGTTTTACCGTTCTCAAAGTTGGACTGAACATTACGAACGTGGAACGACTGATCAAGCAGTCCGCACTTTCTCCACAGCTTAAAGAGGAATGGCTGAAGGCGAGCTGGGTGACCCATTTTGATCTCCTGCGACCGTTCCTGATGGGGGTTGTCCTGCTGCTGGCACTTGTGATTCACGGCCGGCTGGTCAAGCACCGCAGCGATTCGTGACGGCTACTTCGCGGAGGCTTCGGCCTTGGCGATATCGAGGCAAATCAGGTAGTCCTCACCCCGGAGGTAGAGTCGTCCGTGTGAAACAACAGGAGCCGCCCAGGCCGGATAGCGGATCTGAGGATAAACAGCCCGGCTAATCTGCTCGTATTTGTCTCGGCTCAGTTTACCCAGGACGAGGATCCCGCGTTCACCCAGCATGATGAACTTGCCATCCACGGCGGTCTTCGAGCCACGGCCGAAGAACGTCACTGGCTTGCCTTCGCGATCCACGATTCCCCCATCGGGACTCGCACGAAGTTCTGTCGGGGCTCCTTCGAAACCATTCGTTTCCCACAGCAGTTCGCCACTTTTCAGGTCAACACACTGCAGCATCGCTTCGCCTTCGTGGCGACCACTGAAGCCGTAGATACAGCCGTCCTGGAAGATCGGGGTCGACCAGTGTGTCGACATGCCTCGCTTATTGCGCCAGACGACTTCGTAGTCTTGTTCGTCGGGTTTGACTTTCAGCAGCGCCGCCCCCGTTTCATAGGCGGCCGAGAGGAAGATCGTATCGTCAACGACGACAGGTCGAGCCGCATTCACTGACTCGTGGACCCGGGACCGGAACCAGTACTTGAAGCGAACATTCCCATTGGTCGGGTCCAGCGACACCAGACCGTGCCGCACCAGGCACAAGAGGTGCTTTGTCCCGTGGATGGTGGCAACAATGGGTGACGAATAGCTGACGACCATTTCGTCGCCGGTCCACCGGTATTTTTTACCGGCCTGATCAGTGGGGACGCCATCCCAGGTATCTTTGCCGACGCTTTCCCAAACGACCTCGCCAGTCTCCGCATTGAACGCGACGACGCCGGAATTGGGTTGTCCCCCGACGAGGACGATCAGCAGATTTCCTTCAAGAATGGGCGTGCAGCCAGCACCGAAGAAATGTTCCGGGACGTTCCATTTCTTAGTTGTCTCGACTTCCCAGATCAGCTTGCCCGACTGCAGGTCGAGGCAGACCAGCCGACCTTGCGCGCCGAAAGTGTAGCAGCGATTCGCGGTCAGCACGGGAGAACATCGCGGGCCGTTGTTGTATCCGTACGGGTCCGAGAAGTCCGTTTCGTACTCATGCGTCCAGAGCCGTTCGCCGTTCTGTACGGTCAGGCATTCAATCACGTCCCGGTCACGCTGGCGGTGATGGACAACGACATGCCCGTCGAGGATGGAGGGAGAGCTATAACCTTTGCCGATTCGCTTGCCCCATAAGACTTCGGGACCATCCTCGGGCCATTCGTCGAGCAGGCCTTTTTCGTCCGAAATACCGGTACCGTGAGGGCCGAGGAAAATGGGCCAGTCGATTCCAGGCCGTTCATCCCGAACCGTCGCTTTTCCGGGAGAAGCCGATTTCGCTTTCGCCAGCTCATCTGCGGCATGGACGAGGGACGTGCTGAACGTCGTTGATACCGCTCCTCCACAACCCAGTGCCACACAAACCAGTGAACTGAACAGTCGGGGAAAAGTGAATCTCATACGTCCCATCCGACAAACGGTGACCATTGCACTCGGTTCGCGCATCACCTTGGTCTGGCAGCGAAAACTGAGTCTAAAAAAAGCCGTTCAGGGAGCAAACAGAAGTTTGCCACACCTGACGGCTTCGGAACAAGTCATAGAGCAAGCAGTCGCAGACCGCTTATTGGATCAGCGGCTGAAGTCGCCAGGATTCCCAAAAAGTCCCCCGCTGCTTCCCATCGCTTTGCCACCACGCAGTGGTTCTTTGCGTTTGCGTTCGTACGGCTCGCCTTTGCCGGGGGCCAGATCTTCGTCTTTCGGCTTTTCCGGCTTCTGCTTGAGGGCCTTCAGTGACAGGCTGATTCGCTGACGGTCAGGTGCGACTTCCAGGACTTGTGCCTGAACTTCCTGGCCGATGTTGACGACATCAGTCACTTTGCGGATTCGCTGGTGATCCATTTCGCTGATGTGGATCAGGCCTTCGACTCCCGGTTCCAGTTCAACGAATGCACCGAAGTCGGTGGTTCGTGTGACTTTCCCGGTCACTTCTTTACCAACGGCGTAGTTGGTTTCAACGCTGCCCCAGGGGTTATGTGTCAGTTGACGCATTCCGAGGCCGATTTTCTGCTTTTCCCGGTCGAGCGACTGCACGACCACTTCGCACTTCTGGCCTTCCTGAAGAACTTCGGAAGGATGCTTTACACGCGTCCAGCTCATCTCACCGATATGCAGGAATCCGTCGGCACCACCCAGATCGATAAAGACACCGTAGTCCTTGATCGTCTTGACCGTTCCGGTGAACTGCTGGCCAACTTCGACCTTTTCCCAGAACGCGACCGCCAGTTCCTTCCGCTCTGCGATCATGACAGAGCGACGGCTGACGACGAGGTTGCGCTTGGCTGGGTTGAGTTCGGTAATCTGTACCGTCAGCTTCTGTCCGACCAGAGCGTCCATCGAAGAGACGAAACCAAGGTCGACCTGACTGGCGGGAAGGAAGGCTCGCAAACCACCGACGGTGACTTCGAGGCCGCCTTTGTTTGTCTTGTTGACGATACACTCGGTCACCTGGCCAACGGTGAGTTCGTCCCAGTTGCCGCGTGCCTTACGGGTCGCCTTGGGCAGGTTCACCAGAATGACGCTGTTTTCCGGATCGTACTTTTCCACGATCACGAGGAACTCTTCGCCGACGCGCGGCTGCTTTCCCTGTGGGAACTGGCGAGCGGGCAGCAGACCGGGAGAGCGATAACCGACTTCGCAGAATACGTCGTCAGCGGTGACGCTCTGAACCTTGGCCTTCAGTTTGGTCCCCGCTTCTAACTGATCTTCGGAGGCGGGAAGTTCTTCCGCGATGGCCGACGAGGTGGGAGTCACGGCACCGGCGGGCGGGGCGGTGGGGGATGTCATCTGGCCGGACATCGCCGCTTCGATTTCTTTTTCGAGACTGTCATCCAGTGCGACCTGCTTTGGAGGCAGTTCGATATGGCCGATGGGACCACTGGCGGTATTGGTCTGGGCCTGAGCTGCGGCCGCGGCAGCGAGGGTTGCTGCTTCGGACTCGACTTCCGCTCCAATGCTGCCCACAGCGCGCGACGACTGGCCGCTGACGTCCGGGTTCAGGACGGGCTTCTTGCGAGCTTCTTCGCCGGTTGCGGCAGCCGTCTCGGATGTTGGCGTGGATTCGCTCGCGGGAGCATCTGCAGAGGACATCGCGGCGACGGGGGCGTCGGTTGCGCTGCTGACAGCCTGTGATTCGGTCGGTGTTACCACGGCGGCGACGGGCTCTGCCACGGTGGCCTCTTTCGTTGTGAGTGTATCCGCCGACGCTGAGGCGACCGCAGCATGAGCGGCCGACAATGCGTCCGGGGTTAGCGGCTGTCCAGCCACCGAACCGACGTGTGGTTCCGCCCCTGTTTGCGAAGTGGGTGTCGCGGTCGGGCCGTCATGACTTGTCGTCTGTGCAGCCGGAGTTTGAGCGTCCCCAACCATCGTCTCATCACCATTCATCGTACCAACCCCAACTCGTCGAATGACTCGCGCAACGCCGAATTGCGATGCGCCGATATGTAACCTTATCAAACGGGAACTGTTTTGCGAAATCCGTCTTATTTTGATCTAGCAAAACCGTTCCACGTTCAGATTCCCCGATCGAATTCGGGTTACGGTAATCGAATCTGCAAGGGAACGCCAGTTTTCCGTATCGCTTTCACTGAATTCTGACAAAACGGTTCCAGATTTCTAGAGATCGGGCATTGGCACGGGAGCACCCGGTAGCGGAGCAAGTTGCCCTCGTTTCGTGCCATTCTGTTCGCCATGATCCCCTGCGAATCCCTCTGCTCCCTGTGCGGGAAATGGCATCGGCAGGGGGACGTCGTTTAATTTCGGGATCGCAGGATCAACGGGCTCGTCCTGCGGTGCAGCAGGGGCGTTCGCCGCGTGGTCGAGAAACGCCAGGATGTGACTTTTGTCTCCTTGTCGTTTCATTCGATCGGCGGCCTCGAGAAACTCACGACTTCGGGCGTCTCCTTCAAAGTGCAGCAGCACGCCCAGTACAAACAGGCGGTCGGATTCTCGATAGTCCTCCCGCACCCAGTCCATCACTTTACTGATGATGGACGAGCGGACGACGTCGCTTTCGGGGCCAAACAGGATCTTGGACTGGTTCCCCGATGCCGGAATGGTGGGGTCAATGAAGACGGCACGTTTCAGTTCACGGATGGCCGGCTGAAAACTTTGAATTGTGATGAGACTCAACCCAAGGCGCAGGTGAGCTTCGGCCCGGTCAGGAGCTGCGTCCACCGCGGCCCGATAGGCCGCACGCGCTTCGGACCATCGTTGTTCGCGCAGCCGCTGGTCCCCCCGGGCCTGGTGCTGAAGACTCCGCAACCGGGCAGCAGGACTGGAGGGAACCACAGGAACCTTGGTCGGCTCGAACGGTGTCTCACGCTGCTCATTGGGAACGAGGAACGACGGTTCGGTCATGGGCTGCGGGATCGTCAGGTCGGGGGTAAACGGGTTGATTCGTGGCGCAGGATAGTAGCCGACCTGATACGAGATTGTCCGTGTGTACCCCGGTCCCGTGAATCCGCTGTAGCCCATCGCCGGTGCGATCACCCACGGGGACCAGTGACGACGGAAGCTATAGCGATGGTCGCACTGTTGT
>NZ_DASWWZ010000539.1:0-5884 GCF_036405755.1 Schlesneria sp. | reverse complement strand
TGAAAAAAATGATCTGGCGTTGTTGCGCAATCCGCGCCAGCAGCCGAAGTGCTGCAGTTGAGCGGGCGTCATCGAACTGAATGAGAATGTCGTCGATGATCAGCGGCAGGTCCTTACGCGGCTCTACCTCAAGCTGCAGACTGGCGAGTCTCAGTGCAAGGTAAAGCTGGTCGCAGGTTCCTTCGCTCATGCCATCGACTGGGACAGTCTGTGTCGAATCAGCCTTACATCCGACCAGCAACGGCTTGCCGCTGTCATCTTCTTCAACGTGCAAGCCAGTAAAGGAATTGAGCGTCAGCTCGCGAAAAAATTCGCCAGCGATCTTCAGGACGGGAGCTCGCGTTTTTTCACGGTAGCTTTCTATTGCGACTCGCAGAACGGTACTGGCCAGCTTCAGCCGAATGTAGTCCTCCGCATTGCTTCGAATTTGGGCCAGGTACTGATGCCGTGTTTCTTCCGCTTCAGCGGCATCGGTCGCCGCTTCCATTTGTTTCAGTTGCAGGTTTGTAGCCCCGAGCTGAACGTTGAGTCGATCTCGTTCTGCGTTTGCGTGTTTGGTTCCCGTTTCGATCTCATTCAGTCGGTTTGCGAGGTCTTCAGGAGACTGTTGACGAACTTCTGACAGGAATTCATTCAGGTCCTGTCCACTTGCCAGTTGGATCAGAATCTCTTCAACCCGCTCAAGTTTTTCCCGATGCTCATTGCAAGCACGAGACGAACGTTCAATCGATTCGAGCTGATGCAGTGTCTCCTGAAGCAGGTCTGCGGATTCCTGATCAGTGGCTCCAGGTGCGGGCGGAGCGAATCCCGCGATACGACACAGTTCTACTGTCAGCGCGTGTGCCTGACTCCTCAGTCGCACTGCTTCTTTGCGCTGCGTATGCGCCTGCTCAATCTTTTTCAGTTGTGAACTGCGTATCGTCGCTTCACGTTGACATGCCACCAGGCGCTCGTGAAGCGTGCGGACTGCCTCATGAGTGGCAGCCGAGAGTAAATCGGGAGCTATTTCGGAGCAGAGGGAATGAACATCTGCCTCAAAACGTTCTATGTCGTCGTCGATCCCTTTGATTCGAGATGCGAGTTGCTTTGCTTGCCTTTGATGGTCGGCGAACTGGTTCAAGATTTCGAGATGTTTCGTCGCCGCGTCAGGCGTCGTCTCTGGTGGCAGCTGCAGCAGTGCCATTGCTCCGTGCCATTGTGTTCGCCATTGTGTCAACTTGCTCTCGAGCTCTTGCTCACGCTCATCGAGTCCGGCGAGGTCCATTTCTGCACGGCTGAGCGAATCCATGATCTTTCGGCGTGAAGATTGGAGTTCTTCCGCACGTGATAGTTCCCCTTCGGCTTGCAGCAGCAACTGCTTCAAATTCGGAGACACTGCCGCCCAGTCTGACCTTTCGCGACCCGGCGAAGAATCACTTGCTTCTGCGGCCTCGTCCCAACCGAAGGAAAGCTGCGGTGTCTGTGGCGACGTGAGAGATGGACGCGAACCGAACTGCGATGGTTCTGAATCGGTCGCTGCGGATCGAGGTGAAGTCTTTTCCGGCTCGGAACGCAATAGATCACTCAACAGCTTCACGTTCACGCGGATTCGCTGTTCCATCGCTTCGACTTCGATGCGTCGTCGTCGAAGCAGATCGTGATTCTTTAAAAGTGTTTCACGTCCTGCTAACCAATATGGCATCTCCGCAGGACTCGGCACTGGCTGAACCGTGGCTGGCCAGTAAGACTGCCACTGCTTTTCCAGTTCGGAACGTACGTCCTCCAACTGCGTGAGCCGATCTAGCGACTGGTGCAATTGATTCTGTGTCTCTTGCAAGTCCGAGAGTGCGTCTGCGAGCTGTGCGACGCGGTCTGCTTCCTGCCTCAACCGATCGGCAACGGTATCAGCGTGGGTTACCAGTTCTTCAAAGCTCTGGAGTGATCCGGCATTGGGCAAGGCTCCCGAAGGCAGACTGTCGCGGATCTGTTGCCAGGCCCCGTCTCGTGTTTGTCTGGCTTCCTGAAGGTCCGCTTCAGTGGGAACCTGAAATTCGACGCGGAGTTGGTTGATCTGCTGTTGGAGCGTTTGAATCTCTACGTCATGTCGAGCGATGAGAGATCGGGCTAAACTGCGCTCGTTCTGGTTGGTTTGGAAATCGCGTTCAAACTGCTTCACAATCTCGCTTTCAGGAAGCTTTAGCGACGCAAGCGTTTCCAATCCTGACCTGGCGGATCCCAGTTGAGTGAGTTGTTGTTCAATCTCAAGCTGAAGGGTGGCAACTTCAGTGCGAGTCTCCATGAGGCGGGACTCCAGGTCACCCTCCCCTTGAATTGTGCGGAGCACCGTCTTCATGTGACTCAACGATTGTTCGGGAGGCAACTTGGAAAGTGTGCTTCGAAGCCCCTGCGTTTGCTCACCCAGTCTTTTTCGTTGTGCCTGCGCATCACACTGGGACTGAGTGACAATCGCCAGTTGATTTCCCAGCGTCGCAAGTTGCGTCTGAAAGCCTCGTTCCAGAGTAACTTCGACCGAGAGTGACTCGGATCCGGTTCGTCCAATGGAGCTGAGGAGTTGTTCCATCAACCGAACGTGTTCATCTTGCTCTTGTTTCAAATGATGCCGGTCGCGGATCGCCTTCTGGCTCGAACCAGATTCGGCCATCAGTTTCGAAATCACATCGGACCGGCCGAGGAGATCGTCGGAGAGTGAGAGGGCAGCCAGCTCCTGCTCAGCAGTCCTGATCGACTGCGCTGCAGAACTCGCGTATCCCTCTCCCTCTTTCAGCAGGAGTAATGCGTTTTGGCGCTTCGCCCCGAAATCAGAAGGAAGCCGAGGAACATCCTTCAGCGGTGCCATTGATTCCTGGAGAGTGTCATATTCTGTCGCGCGTGGAATTGCCTGTTGCCAGCGCTGCAGTCGGCTCGATTCGGTTTCAAATTCCAGGAGTTTGGTCTGGAACTGATGAAGCTCAGCCTCGATCTGACATTTCAGGCGGTGGGCGTCTTCCCATTTCGAGAACGGAAGCTGGCGCACGCGGACATCATCGTTCTTTTGTTGCCATTCACTGAGAAATACGTTCAGACGCTGTTTCTTGCCCAGGGGCTTAAAGATCTCGGCAGCTTCGTCTGTCAGTCGTTTTTTTACTGAGTTCAGGTCCATCACGCCGGAACCGGTGGCAAACAGAATTTCTCCCAGATCACCGGTGCCCACGGCGATCTGATGTCCACCCGCCGTCAGTTGCTCGTAGTCAATTCCATAACGCTGACGGAAGGTCTTCTCGTCAATTCCGCAAAGCATCTGATCCCATTGCAGGGGATCAATTACAGTGGTGTCGTCCGCAGCTCGAAGCGAGTCATTGCGTGACTTCCTTCGAATGAT
This sequence comes from Schlesneria sp., assembly GCF_036405755.1. Classification (NCBI taxonomy): domain Bacteria; kingdom Pseudomonadati; phylum Planctomycetota; class Planctomycetia; order Planctomycetales; family Planctomycetaceae; genus Schlesneria; species Schlesneria sp. Next base: position 2,526 of record NZ_DASWWZ010000539.1, on the reverse strand, counting down.
TTCAAGCTGCATTCCGGCTCGGTTGCAAACGATGCCGCCGACACGCAAGTTCGGTTTCTTGTGCACGAAATCGTCAGCAGTCCGTTCGTCGAAACCGAACAGAAGCTGGCGGATTGCCCGCAAGGTCGTGGTTTTACCCGCCTCGTTCGGGCCGAACACGAGATTGAAGCCTCGGTCCAGATTCAGTTGTACGTTCGTAAATTTTCCGAACGCCAGCAGATCGAGTCTTGAAAACCACATGCGGATTCCGCCCTTCTCCGTCCTGCCCGTTGCATGCCTACTGAGACTGCCACAACTGCGTGAGCAACTTATGTCTCACTTCATAACACGCGGGATTCCCTCAACATGGATTGCTGCCCACGGAATGTCATGGCAGTTGCGATTCCTCTCATGCAGTCGGACTACGGAATCAACCACCTGCCTGGCTGGCAGCGGTAACCGCCTGCGCCGCAGCAAGAATCGTCGCCTGCAAAGCTCCGTTCGTGACGATCACCCCGCGATTCTCTCGAAGCTCACGCCCTTTAGAGAAATCGAGCGGCTTGCCTTGCAGGTCTGACACCGTACCGCCCGCTTCCTGGACGATCAGAACACCACCAGCATGGTCCCAAATTTTTTCAAAGTAACCGGTCTTTGCGGGGAGTCGCAAATAAATGTCGGCTTCGCCTCCGGCAACGAGGGCATACTTTGCCTGGCTGTCGATCCGAACAGGCGACTCGGTGATTCCCAGACGACTGGCGATCTGAGCGGATTCGTTGTGTGAGCTATGACCTGATTCATACGATTCGCAGAATCGTGCAGCAGACGAATCGGTGGTCTTCGTAACGTGGATTTGCCTGACTTCTGCTGACTCGTTCAATTGCGTTGCAAAAGCACCGACACCTGCAACCGCATAATACAGGGAATCACCTGAATTGTTAGTTGTTCCCAGGTTCGGACATCCCAGGATCCCGACTTTCAGTTGACCATCGACGATCAGCGCCAGCGAGATGGCGTACTGCTCTTTACGCAGGAATCCCTTTGTTCCATCGATGGGGTCGAGTGTCCACTGGCGAGGGGCGAATTCCTTTGAACCACCTCGGTCGATCCAGTCACAGATTTCGTTGTGCGTTGCCGTCTGGTAGTGCGCATTGATCAGCGCATGAATTTCACGCAGGAATCCTTCATTCTCTTCCTGGTGCAGTGCCATCGAATCTTCCTCCGCAATGATCGGATCGGCGGGGAATGACTGACTCAGTCCATGGCAGATCACTGCCTGACTGGCAAAGTCGGCGACAGTGACAGGGCTGTTATCTTTTTTATCGAGAACTTCGGGCGTGATTGCCGCCTGGACGACCTGGCAGATTCGGGCAGCGCTACGGACAACGGCCAAGCCTACGCGTAATTCATCCTCATAAGGATGAGACATATTCAGAATCCTATTGCACTGGAGTGGCGAAATATTCAGACAGCAGGGACAGCGACATTCAGTTGGTGAGCGAGATCGACAAGAGCCTGCCAGTTCCCCTCATCGAGTGGAATGCCGGATGCCGTTCTCGACTGTCGTGTCTGTCGTTCCGGATCTCCCGGAAGCATGATTGCGTCGACACCATCAATCCGCGGGACTTCGCGAACGTAAGTCTCGAGTTGTCCAATCTCTTTCTGCAGATGCTCGGTGCCGCCAAAAAACTCGGGGTTAATGACCCAGAAGACGACGCAATTGCCTAACGGCGGAGGTGGGTTCGGTGTGGAACACTGTCCTCCGGAAAGTCCTCCCGCCATCATCTCAATCATAAATGCCAGGCCAAACCCTTTGTATGCCTGATCACCGCCCAAGGGGAGAATCGTTCCTGGAGGGTTGCCATAGAGCTGGTTGGGATCCGTTGTTGGCTTTCCATCCGGATCAAGGATCCAGCCGAATGGTACAGGTTGTCCCGCGATTTTCTTAACTCTTACTTTGCCTTCCGCGGTGGCACTGGTCCCGATATCGAAAATAAAGGGCCCTTTTGAGCCCCCTGGCACGCCGATGCAGATCGGGTTGGTTCCTAACCGGGGGCGCTTGCCACCGACGGGTGAAACGCGTGGTGCCGCGCCGTGGTTGTTGGCGATGACCATCGCCGTCAAACCATGCTCGGTTGCCATCTCAGCGTACTCACCTAACCGACCGATATGACAGGTGCGACGGAGTGTTCCACAGGCGATTGCTGAGGTCTGACACTTGGTAATGAGCCGCTTCATGAGGTCCTGCGCCAGGACTTGTCCCAGACCCCATCCGCCATCACAAACCAGAGAGCTTGCCGACTCTTTTTCAATGGTCAGTTGCGCGCTGGAATTCAATGACCCATCTTTGACTTTGCCGATATAAAACGGGATTCGCATCACACCGTGTGAATCATGCCCCCGCAAGTTTGACTCGACAAGACTTGCCGCGACAACGTCAGAGTCGGGGCGGCTGACGCCAGCGGCACAAAAGAGTTCAGCAGCAAATGCGGTCAGATCGGCAGGCTTCAGAACGGGCAACGTGACACCTCTTCCCAAGAGATTCCCAAG
>NZ_DASWWZ010000538.1:0-6039 GCF_036405755.1 Schlesneria sp. | reverse complement strand
GAGGTCCATCTCTGGGAAGCCACGGCCCATTGACCCGCTGTGGCCAGTTTCAGTTCGGGCTCTTGAATGACCCAGTCGGGGCCCGCCGCCTCGAACTTCTGCATCCCGAGTGTGAGACGACTCACATCGATCTTTTCGGGGGTGGCAGCAACCGTCGTTTGCAGGTCGAGCGTTCCAGCCAGCTTCCAGTCATCAACAGCGACGAATGGCCGCAGGCGGTTTTGCCAGCTCGCCAGATTTCCCTTAACTGATGCAGTCGCATCATAACTCGGAGACTTTGAAGTCAGGTCCACTGGTTTCTTGAGCCGTGCGTCGAATGCATCCGGACCACTCGTCAGATGCACTTCACCTTTGTCGATTCGTGTTAACCCGGATTCGGGGCTTGCCAAGCCGTCGGCGACGACAGAAAGCTCGAGGTGATTTTCTCGCCAGATTTGATCCTTCGAGACGGCGAAGACGAAATTGTCGAGCAGGATGCGGGAAGATAGCCCGACGTGATTTTCATCCGTGCGGCGCAGTTCACCGTCAATCGACATTTCACCCGCCATCTGCTGGATGCCAAGGTCGACAAACTGCTCCAGGTTCTCAAGCAGCCGCGTCAGGTCGCCTGTCGCTGTAAAGCGAGCATCTTCCAGGGTTCCGCTTCCCTTCACTTGAAGGAAGTCGGACTTGCACTCCAACAGGTCCACAACGACAGCTTCACTTTTCCGGTGAGCATTCATCTTCACAATGAGCGGTTTGTTCCAGGGGATCGTCTGGCCTTGATTGACCGCTGTCAGGCCTACGATGCCAGCCGCGCCTGACCAATGGCGAACACCATCGGAATCTGCCCCGACGAGCTCAATTTTGACATCGCCCCCTGTGATCTCGATGCCATCGCGAATTCGCAGTGTCTGCGGCAGCATCGCCGCCAATTTCTTGAGGTTGACATTGCCGGCGATGTGGTAATCTTCGTCACTCAGCAGAGACTGAACGAGTTCGATTGAGGATTTGTGAGAACTGCCTTCAAGTGGGATATCACCCGTCGCGGAGAATTCTCCGACATCGGCGACAAGTTTCAAATTGTTCATTGCCAGTCGGCCCTGCATCGTTGCAGCTCGGCCGGAGAGTTCGAGCCGGTCAAGTGCCAGGCGATCCTGCTGCAATGCCTGGATCCCGGCGACAATCAGCTTCTCAATCGAGACTGTTCCATTCCAGTCAAAATCGTATCCATTGGAATTGGGCGAGAGCTTGATTGAAGCATCTGCGTTCAGCTCACCGCCGACTTGCGCACCCGGTAGGAAGCGAGCAATTCCCGGAGCCAGTCGGGCCGTGTTCCATTGCGATGCGCGGAGCACCGCCGTTTTTACTGCCGAAGTTTCCTGAACACTGGAGTCCGTCGTGAGGGAGGGACTGCCGTAATGGGCAATCAGCCAGTCGGTGATGTCTGATTCGTGTGGGGGTGCCTTGGCGAGGGTTGCCGTGGGAATTCCGATCGACAGGTCGACCTCGTCCACTGCACCTTGTCGGGTCACGGCACGTACGCTGATCTGGTCGAATGTTGATTGCTGGTTCGAATCTTTGTTTTCAAGGACGATTCGTGCGTTCTCAATTTCGACTGTGATATCGGGTGCAGGTGTGGTGGATGTTGTGCTCTCACCGCTGGTGAATTGAGCGAGTTGGTCTTCGATATTGGAACCTTCGTTACGTAGGGAAACGTGAACGACCGGATCCTGGATGGTAAGTGTCCCCAGATCACTGGAATTCGTTGCCAACTGCCAGAGGGTGTTGGACGTTGAAATCTGCTGGGCCACCACCAAGGGCTGCCCCTGTTCGTCGTCGACCTTCAGGTCCTTGATGACAACTGGCGAGAACCACCCTAGCGAGATTCCACCAAAGGAGATCTGCCCCTGGAATCCAGGTGTAAAGGCCTTGGGAACGCCTTTTCCCAGGACGGTCGTTGCAATTATCGACGGGGCAAACCAGACAACGGCGCAGAGCAGCAGCAGCATGCAGCCGCCGATTTTCAGCCACGGGCTCCGTTTTCGGCGGGGTGCTCGCGTCGGCGTATGATCAACGTGGGGCAAAGGGGCCGGTGCCGTGTGTTCATCCATGATTCACGACCAGTAGCTAGAAGGAATGAGACAAGTTGCTGGCGGAATCATATTTTATTTTTTGCGATCAGGTCGACATCAGTATTTCCAGACGGACGAATCTCATTTCCGTGAGATCTCGGTCTTGTCGTAGAATCGAGTCGCTCCTATAACCCCTTCGTTCGGTGGACATCATACGATTCCGTCGGAGGTGCCAAACCTTTTGCGAGGGTTTGAATCGATTCAACAGTGAGTGCTAGACACTACTGGATTCCACCCTATTCGCCTGCGACTCCACCGTCGCAATCCCGATGTCGCACCGAACAGATTGAAGCCGCGATGTTCTTTTGATCATCGCGGCTTCTTTTCATCGCTCCCCGAATCCCCTCGCTCCACCGACTTCGCGGACACCGGCCGAGAAAGGGGGGCAGAGGAAGCTCGCAGTCAACCAGGACGAAACATCCTGATGAGGGGTTGAAGCTGTGATAGCTGACGTGGGGAGCGAGGTTTTTCATTCACAGAGTCAGGTCTTTACCTACTGTGAATGCCAGCCCAAACTTCGATTTCAGCCAGATCGCCGGCTGGGTTCAGCTGAGGGGCCCGAGCCAACGGTTCCGTTCCGAAAGGTCCCATTCCGTCACGCGGTCAAAGTGGACTTGTCGAGAAGTCTTAGTGTCCTGTGCGAAACATTTCTCATTACCTGGTGTCGTGACCGAAGGTCGGCAGTCACCGGAAACGGTTGGTCGACTGCCTTGAAGCGCAACTTCAGTCGCCGCTATTCGTCGCTTGACGATTCTCCATCGGTATCGGGTTTGGCTGATTTCTTACGACTGGCTCGTTTCAACGGGGATGGTTTCTCTCGTTCGGCTGCGGCCGCTCGTGCGTCAAAGATCTTGCGAACGGATTCCAGCAGCACTTCCATGGGGAAAGGCTTGCGCAAGTAGTCCGCCACACCCAGCATCTCTGCATAGGCTTTGTGTCGGCCCCCTTCGTTGGCAGTGATCATGATCACTGCCGGGGGAGCCGTTAGAGTCTTGAGGAATTCGAGGACAGGGAAACCTCCCATTCGTGGCATCATCATATCCGTGATGACGAGGTCAGGGTTGAGAGATTCGATCTGTCGCTGACCTTCGATTCCGTTCGGCGCGAGAAAAACACGATATCCATTTCCCGTGAGGACTCCGTGCAGCATCGACGCAATCTCACGATCGTCATCGATAATCAGAATCGTTTTCTCTGTCGGTTCAGCGGGCATTCGATCAACCTCGGCCGGGAGGAAATAACATCAGCGGGGTACTCAACATCCTAATGCGAGACCCGCGGCAGTCACAAGCCGAGTTAAAGTGTCCGGCTCGTTGCCGTCTGAGCGAACGGCGGGAGTGTCAGGTTACCATGGCCCAGGCGGAACGTGAATCAAGAGGACAAATGTCTTCACGTCAATGGGTGGATCCTGGTCCGTGATGGCAGTCGGACTTGATTCACTTGAGTAGACTGGTGAGAAACGAGTTTGCGGATTTGCAGATTGCGGCGTACAGAGGGCGGACAGATACGTTGGAGAGGTCACAATGTTGAAGGTGCAGAGCTGACAAGAAACCGGGGAGTTCGATTTTGCGCGTGGCAATCGAATCCAGTCATTGGCCCATTCGGTTCCAGCTCTTGCAGCTTGAGTGTTCTTCGGTGAAATGACGGGCAAGATTGAGGTGATGATTGTGGCTTCAGAGCTGACACAGCATTCTGCGGAATCGCTCTATCACTCCCTGGTGGAAAGTTTGCCCCTTTGTATTTTCCAGAAGGACAGGCAATTTCGGATTCTGTTCGTGAACCAGCGGATGTGCGATGCGCTGGGGGTGACGCTGCCTCAGATTCAGGGAAAGAACGATTTTGAGGTCTTTCCTGCTGACCTGGCCGAGAAGTATCGCAGCGACGACATGCACGTCATGGAGACCGGGGAATTGCTGGAGGCGGTGGAAGAAATCTCCGCCAGCGACGGAAAGCGAATTCACATCCAGGTACTGAAAGCCCCCATTCGTGATAGCCAGGGTGCAATCGTCGGCGTCCAGGGGATGTTCTGGGATATCACCGATCGACAGGCAACGGAAAACCAGCTCATTGAAGCTCATGGGTTTCTCGACTCGATCGTTGACAATGTCCCCATCATGCTGTTTGTCAAAGAGGCGGAAGAGCTGCGATTTGTGAAATTCAATCGCGCCAGTGAAGAACTCGTCGGCCTGTCTCGTGAAGATGTTCTGGGGAAATGTGACTTCGATCTTTTCCCGCAGGAACTGGCGGAATTCTTCACTCAAAAGGATCGTGCCGTATTGGCCAACGGAGTCATGGTCGAAATTCCAGAAGAGACTCTGGATACGCCAAATCACGGGCGGCGAATTCTGCGTACGAAAAAGATTCCGGTCATGGACTCAGACGGGAAACCTCGCTTCCTGTTGGGGATTTCCGAAGATGTCACAGAGAAGAGACTCACGGAACTCGCCTTGAAAGAAGCCAAAGAGGCGGCCGAATCCGCGAGCCGTGCCAAAAGTGATTTTCTGGCCAATATGAGCCACGAGATTCGCACTCCGATGAATGCCGTCCTGGGCATGACCGAGCTGCTGATGGATACCCCGCTGGATCGAACGCAGCGCGAGTACGTCAAGATGGTTCACGAATCAGGGGAAGCTCTCCTGGGACTCATCAATGACATTCTCGATTTCTCAAAGATCGAGTCTGGCAAGTTCAACCTGGACCGTACTGAGTTCGCTCTGCGTGAACTGCTGGGCGATACGATGAAGACCCTCGCCGTTCGTGCGTCGCACAAAGATCTGGAACTGGCGGTCCATGTTGCAAGCGACGTCCCATGCGTTCTGGTCGGTGACCCCGGTCGACTGCGGCAAATCGTCATGAACCTGGTGGGAAATGCGGTCAAGTTCACCGAGAAAGGGGAAGTGATTCTTGACGTCAGTTGCCAGTCCCACATCGAAGGAAAAGTGGAACTGTTGTTTCTGGTTCGCGACACGGGAATCGGAATCTCCCGAGATCAGATGGACCGCATCTTTCAGGCATTTGAACAGGCCGATACCTCGACAACGCGCCGCTACGGAGGAACTGGGCTGGGGCTGACAATCACGTCACGTCTGGTCGATTTAATGGGGGGATCGATCTGGGTCGAAAGCAACCCGGGGCAAGGAAGCACGTTCTACTTCACCGCTCGATTTGATGTCGGGGTCGAAACGGCGGGAAGTCATACCGGGCTGGCGGTGGCTCAGCTTGAAGGGCTTCGTGTTCTTGTCGTGGATGACAACGCGACAAACCGGCTGATTCTCACCGAGATTCTGGAAAACCACAAACTGGAGCCACAATCAGCCGGGAACGCAGCGCAGGCGATCGAGATGCTGCTCTTCGCTCAAGAGTCGGGTGAGCCATTTTCATTGCTGCTGACAGATGTCAATATGCCTGATGTCGACGGGTTTACTCTTGTTGATCACGTCCGCAAAAATGAAGTGTTGCGGGATCTGGCGGTCATCGTGCTCACTTCCGGCGACCGTCTCGGCGACCGGGATCGGTGTCAAAAGCTGAATGTGGTCTCGCATTTACGAAAGCCGATCAAGCAATCCGAACTCGTACAATCGATTGCGATGGCGCTCGGAACTGTCCGGCCTGAAAATGATCAACCGGTCCGCCCGCAAGCGGCGCCCTCCGCAGTTCGACCTTTGCGTATTCTGCTGGCGGAAGATTCATACCCGAACCAGGTACTTGCCTGTGGACTTCTTCGGAAACGGGGCCACATCGTTTCGGTCGCGAATCATGGTGAAGAAGCGATTGATATTCTGCAGTCGGAAGGATTCGATCTGGTTCTGATGGATGTCCAGATGCCCGTCATGGACGGACTGGAGGCGACGCGCGTGATTCGCAAGCTTGAAGGTCGCGAGAAGTTGCATCCTCTCAACCGGAATCCGCTGATTGTCGTTGCCAT
>NZ_DASWWZ010000537.1:0-9139 GCF_036405755.1 Schlesneria sp. | reverse complement strand
GGCAACTCGACAATTGGATTATTTAAAGCAGTGAAAATCTGCATCAGTAAGAATAAGGGTGGCTGGTGACTCTTCGTGTGACGGACGTGCTCGGTGACGATGGCAGCATCGCCCGACGTATGAAGAACTTTGAATCGCGTCCGCAGCAGATTGAGATGGCGACGGCCGTTGAACACGCAATCGACACGAAGCAGCATCTGGTCGTCGAAGCGGGTACCGGTACCGGGAAAAGTTTCGCCTATCTCGTTCCTGCCATCATTGCCGCGACCGCGAAACAGGGTGAGGGAGGACAACGAAAGAAGATCGTCATTTCGACGCACACGATCAGTTTGCAGGAGCAATTGATCGGCAAGGATATCCCCTTTCTCAACGCCGTGATGCCCGTCGAGTTTTCCGCAGTCCTGGTCAAAGGACGTGGCAACTATATCAGTTTACGGCGGATGAAGGGGACCGTTGATCGGTCGAAAGGGATCTATTCCCGTCCTGACGAGCTGTCGCAGTTGCAGCAGATTGTCGAATGGTCGCGATCGACGACCGACGGCAGTCTGGCAGATCTGGATTTCAAACCGCTGTCTAATGTCTGGGATGAAGTTCATAGCGATCATGGCAATTGCCTTGGAAAAAAATGCCCGACGCACGACCAGTGCCTTTACTACAAAGCTCGACGACGCGTCTGGAACGCAGACGTGATGGTGGTCAATCACGCCCTGTTCTTTGCCGATCTGTCTCTACGCCGGGAAGGGATCAGCCTGCTTCCCGATTATGACGTCGTCGTCTTCGACGAGGCTCATACCGTTGAACAGGTCGCTGCAGACCATCTCGGGATTTCCGTCTCTAACGGACAAGTCGAGTACATGCTGGGCAAGCTCTACAATGACCGGACTCAGAAAGGACTCCTGGTCCGAATGCCCACGGCAGACGCTTCAGTACTCGACCTGCAGCGGCAAGCGATTCGTTCGATCGAACGCATCCGTTTCCTGTCCGGAGATCTGTTCGCTGCGATTCACGAGTGCCAGCGTTCCCACGCAGGAAAGAACGGACGATTCCGCAGTCCGGTTGAGATCGAGAATACGTTGGGACCGGCTCTCAAGGAACTCTCCTCGTGGATCCTGCAAATCAGTTCACACATCAACTCGGATGAAGAGCGGATTGAATATACTTCGGCAGCCGAAAGGTGCAGTTCGCTGGCCGACTCACTGAATTCGTGGTTACAGCAATCGATTGAAGATGCCGTCTACTGGCTTGAAACCAGTGGCCAGCAGCAGCAGCGGATTAAACTGGTCTCTGCTCCGATCGATGTGGGACCCGTGCTGCGAGATGAATTGTTTAACAAGGTCAACACGGTCATTCTCACGAGTGCAACACTCGCAGTGGGAGGTCAGAGTTTCGCATTTATCCGCCAGCGTCTGGGACTGACACGATCGACCGAGAAGAAGGTCGGCAGTCCGTTCGACTACCGGGCTCAGATGAAACTGATTCTTCCCGAAGGGATGCCCGACCCGAGTGAGTCTCCCGCTGATTATGAAACCGCCGTCTGCGAACGGATCCAGAAGTACGTGGAACTGACTCAGGGTCATGCGTTCGTGCTGTTTACCAGTTATCAGATGTTGAGGAACTGCGCACGTCGTCTGACTCCCTGGTTCATCTCAAAAAACCTGAGTCTTTACTCTCAGGCAGATGAGATGCCGCGCACGATGCTGCTCGAAAAATTTCGCAACGATCCGGCGGGAATCCTGTTTGGAGCCGACAGTTTCTGGCAGGGGGTCGATGTCCCCGGAGATGCTCTTCAGAACGTGATCATCACGAAGCTCCCCTTCAGTGTTCCCGATCATCCCCTGCTGGAAGCACGACTCGAAGCCATTCGAACCGCGGGGGGGAACCCCTTCATGGACTATCAGGTCCCCGAAGCGGTGATCAAACTTAAACAGGGATTCGGTCGTCTGATTCGCACTCGCTACGACAAAGGGATCGTTGTGATCCTGGATCCGCGGGTCAAAACCAAACGCTACGGGCGGCTGTTCCTCGACAGCCTTCCCGAGTGCGAGATCATTAATGATCCTTGATCACTGTTGATCAGGTCGACCCCGTAACTAACCGCTCTCCAGACAAATCCATCTCCTCTCGCTTAGTGCTGTTTCATGACCGAGTTACCCGCCGAAGAAAACCGTATCGCCAACGAGGAGTGTCGGCTGCTTCAAGAGTTGCGGGCGACGCCGGGATTGCTCGAACAGATCCGCCAGTCAAGCGGGTCAGAGCTTGCGCTGCAGTCGGCACTACGACGACAGTATCCCGACGATCTGGTGCGAATGGCTGTCTCACTGCATCAGTTCCGCTTGAAAGCGCGTGGCAAGTTCTCGCGGGCAGAACAGATGTGGTTCGACCGTCAGGGGCTCGAACAGTCTACGGCAGAGGTCGTATCACGTTATAAAGCCCAACGCTTCAAAGGGACTGTCTGGGATCTGTGCAGTGGAATCGGAAGTGATTCGATGTCGCTCGCCGCGCATTGCGATGTGACAGCGGTCGACATTCATGCCCCCAACTGCCTGAGAACCATGTGGAACGCCGAGGTCTATGGCGTTGCCGACCGAGTCGAGATGCAGTGCCGCGATGTCCGCGAACTGACCTCCTTCAGTCATCTCGTTCATGTTGATCCGGACCGGCGACCTGGCTCTTCGGGGCGAGTCTCGCGAATCGAAGATTATGTCCCTGGACTCGACTATCTGAATGAGATCATGCCGCGATGTCCGGGTGGTGCGATCAAGGTAAGCCCCGCCAGTAACTTCGGTGGTAAGTTCCCCGACGCCGAGATTGAACTGATCAGCCTCAATGGGGAATGCAAAGAAGCGACCGTCTGGTTTGGCGAACTCGCCAGCGATGCGCTGTTTCGCGCGACCGTCTTACCGGCGGGAGAAAGTATCTCTGGGCACCCCTTGGACGTACTGGTTCCGGTAAGCCCTCTGGGACAATATCTCTATGACCCCGATCCCAGTGTCGTACGAGCTGGACTTGTCGATGTGCTCGCGGATCGGCTGGGACTAAGTCGATTGGACCGGGCCGAAGAATATCTGACGTCCGATCACCTCGTGACGTCGCCCTTCCTTCAACCGTTTGAGGTCCTGGAGAATTTACCCAATAATGAGAAAGAACTGAAAGCCTGGCTGAGGAAAGCCAGCGTCGGACCATTGGAAATCAAGTGCCGACATATTCCGATACAAGCCGATGTACTTCGCAGGCGACTTCCGCTGAATGGCTCGGAACCCCGAGTCATCGTGTTCGCTCGACTCGATGGGAAGGCCCGGATTGTCGCAGCCCGACGCATCAGTAACGAACATCAGTAACGAACAGCGGAGCGGAGTTATTCGAACTCCGTATGACGGGTCTCTGGCAATCTGGTTGCCATTTTCAGGCCATCACAAGATTTCGAACGCGTCCTTACAGCGCGCCGGCAGCTAACTTTCATGTCGCTATGCAAAGTGGTCGCTCAGGCTCCACTCAATGGCAGAAACACTGCCAGTCGTGGTGGCACGGCAGGTATCAATTCGTCCGTCGCAAGGCCGTCACGCAGATGTCATCGCGCTGCGCCCGACCGTCACAAAATGCGTCCACAGCTTCAATCAAGGCGGGGACAAGCTCGGTTACCGATTGAGGGCCATCGGCAATCACTTGTCGAGCTCGCTCCTTCGCGAACAGCTCATTTCGCGAATTCATCGCTTCTGTGATTCCGTCGGTATAAAAGAGAATCACATCATCGGGTTCCAGCGGGATCCGCAGCAACTCGTATTTCTGGTCAGGCATGACACCCAGAGGCAAGCCCGACTCTCGGTTACCAATGATGTCGGTTCCCTTATTCCGCCGTCGAAACACGGGAGGAAGATGCCCTGCACTGGCGAGTTGCAGTTCATGGCGGGATGGATCAAGAATGGCAATTGACAACGTGATGAATCGGTAGCCGAGTTCACTATTCGCCATCTCAGAATTCAGACTGTCTAATGCCTTGTTGGCGCACTGAGCATTAAACAGGTGATATCGAACCGACGCGTTTAAGCGGGCCATCAGTAACGCGGCGGGGATTCCTTTTCCGGCGACGTCCCCAATGATCACGGCGATTCGTTCATCAGGTAACCGAATGAAGTCGAAGTAGTCTCCGCCGATACTTTGTGCCGCAGCGTAATAGTCGGCAAACTCATATCCCGGAACAACGGGAGGCTGGCTCGGCAGGAAGCTCATCTGTACCTGCGCCGCAATCTCCATATCCCGTTCAAAGTCGCGTTGCTTCAGCAAGGACTCGTGCATTGCCCCGTTTTCAACGGCCAGACTCGCCTGAGCCCCCACGCTGACCAGCACATCCAGGTCATCCGAGTTAAATGGCTGCGAGACGTCGAACGTGCTGATCTGCAGAACCCCCATGGCGTTGCCGCTGGTGTCCATCAGCGGAGTGCACATCAGAGAACGCAACTGCATCTCGGCGATACTTTCGCTGTGTTGGAAACGGCGATCTCCATACACGTCCGCACTCAGAATGGCCTGACCACTGTCCATGGCCTGCCTTACCACGGTCATGCTGACAGGGACATCATCATCGTCATCGCTTCGTCGTGACTGCGAACAGCGAATCCGCAGTTTGTCCGAATGATGATCCTTAAGTAACACAAACCCCGAATCGGCCTGTGGGAAGATCTTGAACAGAGAATTCAGAATCACAGGCAGCACGTCAGAAAGGACGAGCACCTTCCCCAGGGCCATACTGATTTCAAGGATCGCCCGCAGCTTCGCCTCGGGGCGTACATTCAGCCTTAATCCCTGAGCCGACGATCCCGCAGAGATAGAGGTCAGGACTGAAGAGCTTTCCAGTGCTTTTTCCGACGCAATCAGTTCGGGCTCGGAATCAATCTCAGGATCCGGCGCCGAAACGGTCTCGCGGATCCCTCCGATGGCAATCACACTGGAGCCAGGTGAAACCGGGATCGACGGGCCGCTCGCCTTTCGCATGAACATGAAGGCATAGTCGCAGACCTTGATCTCGTCACCATCACGAAGCTCGGTCCGTCCTCGAATAGAGTTCCGGTTCACTTGCGTACCATTACGGCTGCGCAAGTCTTCAATCAGGAAGATACCATGCTCTTCGACGATCTGAGCGTGCTGACGACTGACAGAGGCGTTGTCGAGAACAATCTGGCACGAGGGATGGCGGCCCAATACAACGGCCTCTCCCGACAGGGCAAGTACCTGACCGGCAGAACTTCCTTTGATGACCTTGAGGTATGCAACGGTCAAGGGAAACTCCGATGAGACCAAAAAGACGACGCGTCCGGCCCGAATTGAAGGGATAAGCTCCTTCCCTTCAGCGTAGCACGGGGCCGAAACGCGTTCAATCGCCATGCAAGGATTTGAAGCAAACCAAGTTCACATAATAAGATCCATCTACGAACCCGATTCCGTTCGCAGCGGCGGCGGTGTTTAGCCTCGTGCGAACGGGAGACAGGGGAAAACGCAACTCCTTGGTTCCCCTGTCTCTCAACTGCTTCTGACGATCGCTCATCGAGAGACCGCTAATTGCTCGGCAGCGAGTTGCGGAAGAAACTGCTGCACAAAGGTAATGGCTTCTTCCACCTGATCGGCCTGGATCAGGACCAGATCACCCGGCTTCATCTGTCGCAAGGTAATTTCGATGGCCTTCATTTCGCCCCGCGTCTCAATGATCTTGTCCGATCGCAATCGCGTACCGCGGGCGAATCCCTGACGCATCAGGCGGCAGACCTCGCCGTCCTCACGGCCTCGCGTGCAGGCGTCTTCATAGAGCACCATCAAATCGAACCCGTTGGCAATCAGTTCCGCCTGTCGGATGATGTCCTCATCCCGGCGATCGCCGGCGGCCGTATAGACGATCAGACGACGTTCATGGGGCAGTTTGTCGAATGCTTCACACAGGGCAGAAAGAGCAGCCGCGTTGTGGCCGTAGTCGATTACCAGAGTCGATCCCGAGAACTGGATGACATTGAATCGGGCGGGGACTTTCTGCGTATCGTTGACGAATGTTTCCAGTGCGTGCCGGATCATTTCAAACGGCACCCCCAGGGTCCATCCGGCAGCCGCAGCGGCCATCGCATTTTCGACCTGAAAACCGATCAACCCGCCAAATGTCAGGGGAACGGAATCGAGGAGTGCGATGCGAGCTTCCCATGAGCCTTCGGCGGCCATGATGCAGTTATTACGCAGGTAGATGACTTTGCCCCCTTTGGCCCGATGTGCGGCGACCAGCGGGTTCGACAGCGATTTCGCAAAGTAAAGGACTTTACCCGGGCAGTAATCCGCCATCCCAGCGGTGAGTGGATCATCCGCGTTGAGCACCGCATAACCGGTGGGGGCAACCGATTCTACAATGACTCGCTTCACGCGGGCCAGTTGTTCGGGAGTATCAATCCCGTTCATCCCCAGGTGGTCACCTTCAGAGATGTTGGTCACGACCGCAGTATTACACGCGTCAAAGCCCAGCCCTTCCCGTAAAATCCCCCCCCGTGCGGTTTCCAGCACCGCTGCCTCGACGGCCGGGTTCGACAGGATCGTCCGGGCACTCTTGGGGCCACTGCAATCACCTGAATCGATCCGGCGATCGTTCAGATAAACGCCATCGGTGCACGTCATGCCGACGCGTTTGCCCGTGCAGCGGAGAATGTGTCCCAGCAGCCTCGTGGTGGTCGTCTTACCGTTGGTTCCGGAGACGGCCACAATCGGAATCCGCCCGTCGTCCCCTTCTCCGAACATGGTCCCCACGATGGCCTCGCCCACGGGACGCCCTTTGCCCGAGGAGGGTTCCAGGTGCATACGCAGACCGGGGGCAGCGTTGATCTCGACGATGATCCCCCCCTGCTGCTCCAGGGGACGGCTGATGTCCTGACAGACAACGTCGACACCCGCGATATCCAGTCCGACCATCCGCACGCCGTCGATGACGCGAGCGGCCACTTCCGGATGGACCAGGTCCGTGACATCTGTTGCCGATCCACCCGTACTCAGGTTCGCATTGCGGCGCATCAACACCACTTGTCCCGCTGCCGGAACAGAGTCAACCGTCAGGCCCTGATCGGCCAGCACCCCTTTGGCGATCTCGTCGATGCGGATTTTGCTGAGCGACGTGGCGTGATCCTCACCGCGGCGAGGATCCTTGTTCGTCTCTTCCACGAGCTGCAGGATCGTATGACGACCGTCGCCGGTGACTTGAGGAGGCTCGCGACGGGCGGCTGCGACCAGCTTGTAGCCGATGATAAGGAGGCGGTAATCCCCCCCGTGTGCGAATTTTTCGCAGATGATCTCGTCACCTTCTTCCAGAGCGGAAGCGTACGCGGCGACGACCTGTTCGCGCGAATTCAGGTTGCAGGCGACCCCGCGACCCTGATTTCCATCCTGCGGCTTGATGACGACGGGGAGTCCAATCTCTTGAGCGGCTGCCCACGCGTCTTCGGCACTACTGACGGGACGCCCTTTCGGGACTGGAACGCCGACCGCGTCCAGCAACTGTTTCGTCAATTCTTTGTCTTGGACGATCGATTCGGCGACCGCGGACGTCCGGTCGGTTTCCGCCGCCAGAATGCGATGCTGCTTACAACCGTATCCAAGTTGCACCAAACTGCGATCATTTAGACGGCGCACCGGAATGCCCCGGTTGAGGGCCGCCCGGACGATCGAGCCTGTGCTGGGACCGAGACGGATCTGCTGATCGAGGCTGCGAATTCCCTGCACGCGGGACAGAGTATCAAATTCCTGCTCGGCGATGGCGGCGCGGACAAGATCACCACCGGCCGCAAGTGCCATGCGGCCAACGGGTTCCTCACAGTACTCGACGGTGATCTTGCAGATCCCCGGAGTCTTGGTTTCGAAGACGCGAGCGAATTTCACCTCGCATCCGGCCAGTTGCTGGAGGTGGATGGTGGTCCGCGCCAGCAGTTCTGCGAGACTCATCGCGATCGAGCGGTGCGCGATTTCAGGGGATTCTTCGAGCGGTTCTGAAGGGGGGCCAGAGCGAGAAACGGTGAGCAGTGTGGCGGCCCGAGATCGAATGTTGGCAATGTCTTGCGTCGAACGCTGCAGGTGAGCAGTCAGGTCGATCTCAACTTCAAGTACCGTCAGTTGAGACCAGATGTTCGGACCTCGCAAAGCTCGCGTTGTCCCAAGATTCATAATTCGTGCGTCCTTCAGATCCTACACTTCACCTGGCTTATCCTGATTTTGGTGGACCACACGGCCACCGTTGCTCCGGGGATGCAGAGTTGCATCCTCGTTTGCTCCTGCGAGCGCCCCATCTGCGGGGAAATCGTATCGCCAAGTACGTCTTCGTCTCGACCTGTCTATCGTGCCCGCAGTCACCCGTTTTCACAGGAGACCGACGAGTCGGCTGCTCTACTCGCAATCAGTGTGCCATCTGACCGAATGATTTCAGAACCGTTGATTGACGTTTGAGGTGGAAAAGAATCTTCCAACCCTGCTTCTCTGTTTGACCGGGCCGGCATCACCCGGACCCTGCAGGAATCAACGCTGATTCCTGCATTTGTCGCATTCGTCGTCACGCCGCAATCTCGGCTGGCTCCAGTCCCAGCAACGTTTGTAATTTCTTTACGGTTTTGGCAATTGTACAAGACTGGATCAGCAGTAACTCACCCGGCAGCAGTTCTCGCCACGCCGCGTCGACGGCCTGCGTCCAGTCGCTGATCTCGGAAATACGGGCGACTCGCCCCCTTCCCTCCGCGCCGGACCGCAGTAACTGCATGACTTCACCGGCCGGGCGGACTTCATTCTCAATTTCACACAGGGTTACGCGGTCAAATGAGTCACCGAGCATCTGTCCCTGATGAACGATATCCGCGTCGCGGCGATCTTCTTCAGCCGAATAGATGACCGCGCGCTTCGTATGTGGAAACTCTTCCAGAGCAGCAATCACCGCCCGTAAGGCGGACGTGTTGCGACCGTCCATGACGACGATCGTTTTGCCCGAGGATTCCAGCACGTTGAAACGGGCCGGAGCATCCTGAAGATTCCCCTGGAACGAGTGTAAGCCGTTCCGGATGGCGGGCAGCTCGAAACCGAGTCCCCAGCCCGCTGCAGCGGCCGCCAGGACGTTTTCGAGCTGAAAACGAACGCGTCCGCC
>NZ_DASWWZ010000536.1:0-5473 GCF_036405755.1 Schlesneria sp. | reverse complement strand
CATACTCCTCGTGACGAATCAGGACTTCAGCGACTCGCAGGCGGGTCTGTCCGTCAGTGCTTTTCAAGTTCTCTGACAGCGACTTCAGCACCTGGGTCGATTCGCCTCCCATTTCATCCAGAACACCGCTCGCGAACGATCTCAGGTTCGCATCGCGGGAGACCACACTGTCAGTGACCACCTTGATTGATTCAGGCGAGCTGATATTCAGCTTCGCCATCGTCTGAGCGGCCGTGGTCCTCACGATGCCGTCATCGTGCTTGAGCAATGACTGGAGAGCAGGGGCCGCTGCAATCCCATCCGCCCCCAGCTTTCCGATCTTGCTGAGACAGACTTTGAGCGACTGCGGATCGGAAGGATCCACTTCATTCAGTGCTTCAGCCAAGGGACCACTGGCATCGGGACACAACTTCGCCAATCCGCGGGTCGCGATTGTCTGGATCGCAGCCTTCTTCAAATCGCCCAGGGAAGGAAGTTGTGACAGTCCGTCCTCGCCGGCATCCTCACTTTCTGCCTGGAGAGCAGGAGGTTGTGCCAACGGAAGATCCAGTTCTTTCTCCAGCACGTCTACAACGGTTGAAGCTTTCGCTGAGGTGACGGCTGACAGACTTGATTCCCCTTCGTCGCTGGCCCAGTCAGCAACGTCATTTTCCAGGGATTCGACTTTTTTCCCCAGCTCCTTTTTGACCTGCATGACCGACTTCTGTCCCATTTCGATCACGTCGTCAAACGGATCGAACTCGTCAGAGGCCTGTTTCCCGGACTCGCTCTTTGCCACTGGAGTGGGTTTGTCGAGATCAGACAGGAAGGCATCCATTTCTTCCGTCTTGGCGGACGCGGCAACAGACTTCGCCGTCGCGGCCGCTTTGCTCGCCAGCGAATCTTTGCTCGCTTTGGCGACGGCCGTTTCAGGCGAGGATTTCGACGACTTGGACGAATTCACCTGATCTGCTGCGGCAAGTTTCGATTCTGCGGCTGCGGACTTTGATTTCCGCTTGGCTTTGCCGAGCAGTGTTCGGGGCTCGTCCGACTTCAGTTCCGCCGGACCCTTCGCCCCCTTCGAACCTTTCTTCCCCTTGCCAGCTTCCGCCAGCGCCTCTTCCGCCCCCTTTTTGGATTCGCGTCTGGCGAGCCAACTGCCCGACTGAGCGCATCCGCAGACTTCCCCCGCGACGGAGGCCAACAGCAAAAACCCGAGAGGGCGATACCACTTGTTCATGTCATAACCTTACTGAACCGCGAGTGGGGCAGCATGACGCTGACAGACAGCGCAAGCAGAACCAGCCATGCATCCAAATTGAACACGTCCAATTCAGGTATCGGTTACAACAACGATAAGAGTTAAACCGTTCGTAGCGGGAACACCGAAATCCGCTTGACAAGTTTTCCCGATTCTGCACACAGTGCCAACCGGGTGACAGCAACTTCACAGACAGAGACACAATCCACTACAAAATAAACACTTACGGAACTTCAGCCGTCTCGCCAGTCAATGCCACATGAACACGCTCTCGGTCGGGAACCTCCTTAACTTGAGCCGGATCACACGAGAAAACCCCGCATGACCATGAATGGAACATGCGGGGCCGCAAACTTGCTCACAGCTTTCCGATACGATCACAAGACGATCGAAGACTTGCTTCGGGCCAGTTCTTCCATGAAACGGAGCGAGCGGGTCGTCGTTTCTTCCACGTCGGGAATCAGTCCGTCCAGGATGAGGGCATTTGCGTAAAGCTGACGGCCGCAATCCCGAATGAATTCGTCGTTCTCGGAATTGCTGCTCAGGTCGCACAGCCGTGTCACGAGCGCTGCATGCGGATTCACTTCCATGATCCGTTTGGGAGCTTCGTATTCTTTCATCGTATGGCTGAGCACCTTCTGCAGCTGGTTGCTCATGGTTCCCTGAGGATTGATCAGGCAACAGGGGCTTTCCGTCAGACGAGACGACTCCCGAATGTCCTGCACCTTGCTTTCCAGCGCTCCTCGGAACAACTCAATGACGCGTGTGATGTTCTTCGGCTTTTCAGCCGCTTCCGTCTCGGGTGGATCGGTCGATTCGGGGAACGATACATCCGCCGAATCGATGGAGATAAGATCTTTACCCTCATAGCGACGCAGTTGCGTCAGAGCGAATTCATCGATCGGATCATCCAGGAACAGGACTTCCAGGTTTCGTTTGCGGAATGCTTCCAGCAGCGGATGACGAGACAACGCGTCCAGATCAGGACCACTCAGGTAGTAAATCTGGGTCTGGCCTTCCACGGCCCGCTGGAGGTAACTATCCAGCGAGACAGTCGGAGGTACGGGTTGATCGGTCGTTCCGCCGGGTACCACGAGGGTTGGATTGGCGGTATGCGTCGAATGGAACCGCATCAACTTTGCGATCCGTTCGCGATTCTCGAAGTCTTGCCCGATCCCGGTCCGCAGAATCGGCCCGAACTGCTGATAGAACGTCTTGAAGGTCTCGGGCTGTTCTTCGGCGATACTGGCGAGGTGGTCGAGAACCTTCTTGATCAAGACCCGCTTCAGCTTGGGCAGTAGCTTGTGATCCTGCAGTGTCTCACGCGAGACGTTCAGTGGCAGGTCGGCCGAATCAACGACCCCGTACAGGAAGCGAAGATAGTCCGGCAGCAAGTCGCGGCAGTCATCCTGAACCAGAATTCGTTTCGCACACAGATTGATTCCGTGCTCAATCTGGCCAAATCCCATCAGCTCAAAATTCGTGGGGGGACAGTACAGGATCGAATGAAACTGAATGGGGGAATCGCTCGACAGATGCAGGTGCCAGAGTGGTTTTTCTTCTGCGTGATGGGTCAGCCACTGGTAAAAACCAGCATGCTGTTCTTCAGTGACCTGATTCTTCGGCTCGACCCAGATCGGCTTCTGTTCGTTGAGCGTTTCTCCATCGAGCTTGATGGGATGCGGCACGAACGTTGAGTACTTGCGGACAATAAACTTCAACCGCATCGGGTCAGTGAATTCATCCATGTCGTCCTTAAGGTGCAGCCGAATCTGAGCACCCCGAGGGACTTCTTCTTCCGCAGGCGTAATCGTGAAGCGCCCCGAACCATCGGATTCCCACCGCCAGCCTGTTTCTTCGCGATAGCTGCGCGTGACGACTTCGACGCGATCCGCCAGCATGAACGCGGCATAGAATCCCACGCCGAACTGTCCGATCAGTGACAGGTCAGCCGAGGGAGACGATTCTGCTCCGTCGGCTTTCGCCGCCAGTGTCCGCAAGAACTCTTTCGATCCGCTGTGCGCAATCGTTCCCAGGTTCTGAACCAGTTCATCATGGGTCAGGCCGATTCCGTTATCGCGGATGACCAGCAGCTTCGAATCTTTGTTGGGTTCGAGCGTAATTTCCAGTGGTTGGTCGTCACGATACTGCTCTTCGCTGAGCTGGATATGCCGCAGCTTGTTCAAAGAATCAGATGCGTTGGAAATCAGCTCGCGCAGAGCAATTTCCCGGTTCTGGTAGAGAGAATGCGAAAGGATATGGAGAAGTTGCTTGATCTCGGTTTGAAACGTGAATTCTTGCGGTTGAGACACTCGGGAACTCCCATACAATCAACATTGTTCAGATATCGTCGGCAGTCGAACGACCAGTTAACAGCCCGAAAGCAACTCGCGCGCCAGCCACTTCCCGGCTGAAAATAGCCTGTTTTCAAGGGTTTTCACCCACAGCGTCGATCACCAACTGCCAAATTGGCACCAGCGACTCGCTCGCAGCGAACAAGCGGTTTGCCTACCGTGAAAGACGAATTCGCGGCAACGAGGTAGAGTGGGCGTGGCCCCGATTACTTCTTCTGCTGCTCGCCCTGCATCGACAGCGCTTCATAAAACTGCTTCACCAGGTGTTCGTACTTCGGCAGCATTCTCTCGCCGTAGGTGTTCAGCAATTCTTCACGGACATGAACGGGTAGATGCCCCCAGACGTCCATCTCCAGCTTTCGCCGGCGTGCCGCTTCTTCAGCCGCCTTTCGGTCTGCTTGAGATTGGGGTGACGAGTCGACTCCGTTCTCACTCGACTCGCCCCCCTGCTGTTCGTCAGTGGAACCGGCCGCCTGACCTTGTGAGGCGGTACTCGACCCTGCAGAGCCGCGTGACCGCAGTCGCTGCTTTGAAGACCCTCCGCGACCGCCGCTGCGATTCTGTCCCGAGGAACCGCCTCCTCCCTGACTGGCACTTCCACCACCACCACCTCCTCCTCCCCCCCCGCCTCCACCACCCTTATTCGGCGGGGGATTCTCGAGTTGGTTGATGATGTCTTCCAGGTCCTGAATCACCTGCTTTTGAATCTTCTGCGTCTCTTCCGCAGTGGTCCCCTCGTCCAGCTTCGTGCCTGCGGCGCGCATTCCTTTCACAGCGCGGTCCATCTTGTCGACCTCTTCGGTGGTCGACTTCAAGGCGTTGACAGGAGAATCATCGACCTCCTTCATCAACTCCTCACCCAGCTTCTCAAGCAGCGATTTCTCCCTGACCTGTGGCTTGGCCTCTGGCTTGGCTTCTGGAACAGCTTCGGAAGCGGCTGGTTCTTTTGCCTTCTCTGCAGCCGCAGGGGAGGGCTCATCCGCAGTGACGACCGACGCACCGGCGATGAACGACACGACCAGGTAGCAACAGGTATTCAAACTGATCCAGTTCCAATATCCCGTTCGCCCCAACGAGACAGGATTCCATCTCAATATGGCCCCTTTTTCGGAGCTGGCAGCCGCCGGGCTGGAATCCCCCCGGACTGATCGATCGGGACGAGCCTGCCAGCAGGTCAGTCCAGCGGCTCTCTGCACTCTTTGGTATTCGCCCATGTTCTGTCGCATCCTTTGTCGGACTTCACCGACTTCGGCTCACTCACCCGCCTGCTTCGAACAGCCGCGTCAGGGGTCGATTTTTGTTGCGTCTTCATCCTTGCGCCGTTCTTCCGCTTCAGCCTCTGCGGACTCTCCAGCCGCTGGATCGGGCCGCTGCTGCAAGAACTTGGCAATCAGGTTTCGTGCGAAATCAGCCAGCTCAGCCTGCTCGCGTGCTAATTCATTTTTCTCTTCTTCCATTGCTGCGGGCAGGACCCCATTCTCGTCCCGGAACTGATCGAGCATTTGCGTCCGTTCGAGATATTCCTCCTGCAGCGTCTTCAGCAGTTTCAATTGCGCCAATTCTGGCAGCATATCACCGGGAGGTTGGGCCTGCTCGGGCTTTTCTTCTTCCTCTTTCCGTTCTTCAGAAAGCGTCTCCTGAGCTTCCTTTTCCCCTTGAGCCGGCTCCTGTTTCTTCTGCTCCTGCTTCAACACCGCCAGCAGACTGTCGATCTTGCGAATGGCTTCCCGTTCCAGCGTCTGCGTTTTTTCGTCGGTGTGACGTTCAGCCAGTGCATCAGCAGCGAACTTCAATGTCCGGCCGAGTCGCTTGAGCACCAACGAAAAGACTTCGGCCGACGCCATGTTCTGCGAGAGTTCATCCGCCACAAGCTGCAGTG
>NZ_DASWWZ010000535.1:0-8770 GCF_036405755.1 Schlesneria sp. | reverse complement strand
CTGATCATGGCAGATGTGAAGACTGATGACGTGAACGTGAGAAAGACACCCCGTCTCGCTGGCGAATTTATTCGCGGTGGTATTCAAAGAGGAACCGGCGACGAATTCTGCTACCTCGTCGATGATCACGCCGTGGCGCGTCTGATGAGCGTCACGGGACTCGGCACCGACAAGCTGACAACAAAGACGTTGACTGCCGAAAACGTGAATATCGACGCCTATGGAATTTCGCCGGATGGAACGCATCTGGCACTGTTGCAGACAGAACTCGATTACAGCCGGGATGTCTTCCTGTGGGACCGCCAAAACGGAAAACCCGCCGAACGATTGACCACAGTCAATCCACAAATCGACACCTGGAAGCTCCCCACCATTTCACGAGTGAAGTGGAAAGGGGCGGAGGGTGATGAGGTCGAAGGAATTCTCGAACTTCCCCCCGACCACAAACCGGGGACCCTTCTGCCGATGGTTGTCTGCCTGCACGGAGGCCCCACGGCATGTGACTACTACGGCTTCCAGTTCTGGATTTACGGCCGTACACAGCTCTCAACGAGCGGCTACGCTGTATTCTGTCCCAACTACCGGGGCTCGACCGGCTACGGCGACGACTTTCTCACGAATCTGATCGGACGAGAAAACCAGATCGAAGTTGAGGACATTATGAGGGGTATTGATCACTTGATCGCCGAACAGATTGCCGACCCTGAACGACTGGGAGTCATGGGATGGAGCAACGGTGGCTATCTGACAAACTGCCTCATCACCCATAGCGACCGATTTCGTGCTGCCAGTTCAGGTGCCGGAATGTCCGACATGACGATTCAGTGGAGCGAAGGGGAAACCCCGGGCCACGTGGTGAATTACCAGCGAGGACTTCCCTGGACATCAGGCGATCAGTATGACCGGTCATCCCCGCTACGCCAGATTCAGAGCACGTCGTTCAAAACACCGCTCCTCCTGCACGCTCCCGGTGCAGACACACGCGTCCCCCCAATCAACAGCAGGGCTCTCTACAGAGTCGCCCGACGCTACCTGAACTCCCCCGCGGAACTGGTGACCTATCCCGGAGCGGGCCACACCCTGAATTCCTATCAACACCGCCTCGCCAAGATGACATGGGAGCAGGCGTGGTTCGACAAGTACCTCAAGAGCAGCGAGTAGTCTCTGCACTGCCGCGCTAACAAGATCATCGTTCCACATCGACGCTGTACCACGAATTTCACTTTTGCGAAGATGCTTGTGCAAGCCGATCCGTTCACGGAAATTTTCCATTCCGACCCGGGCAAGTTAGACAGGCAAACCCAGCAGCTTCAATAGCGCTGGGTCAAAGTTAGCTGGGTCAAACTTACCAGAGACATTCTGCGCTGATCGACCGATTCGTCTTCAGATGTCCTGATTCACTTCCTTTGAGAGACCATTTTTCAGACTCCGGTCCAACACCACTGGTCGCACGGAACCTCGATATTGCGTTCCGTTGCTCTGATTTCGCTGTACCTGATTTCGCTGTATCAATGATCCTGATCACGAACAGGAGGTTCGTGACGGCCCTTCTCGGAGGCTGGAAACCAGGGAAAGAATGCGTTTGTCTGGGCTTGATAAGCTGCGTAATCCGGGCGGCGATCACCGATCGTGCTTTCGAGCAAGGTCACACCGGATACCTTGAGCAATAAGACTGACATCAAAAGGGGGCTGCCGATTGTCCACCAGGCACCTCCCGCCGCTGCAATCAAGTAGATTCCCCACCAGACGCAAAAATCTCCGAAGTAATTTGGATGTCGTGTGAAACGCCACAACCCAGTCCGCATGACTCGGTTCGAGTTCGACGGAATGGACTTAAACCTGGCCAGTTGCCAGTCTCCCACGGTTTCGAAAATGAACCCGAGGGACCAGATCGCAATTCCCATCGCGTCCCAAACTCCTAATGGTGGTGCGATCGGGGTTGTGATCGCGACCTGTTGGGGCAATGAGATGAACCACATCAACACTCCTTGCAGGAGAAAAACGGTGACGAGGCTCACCCACCCGAAACGTTGTCCATGATAGTTGCGCATCGCTGCATATCGGTGATCTTCGTCCTTGCCCCAGTTGCGCCAGGCCAGAAACGACGAAAGACGCAAACCCCAAATGGTCGTCAATAGAACGAGAAGCCACGTTCGAGAACTCGCTGGACTATTCAATCCCCACGCTGTCCAGGCGATGATGACAAACCCCATTCCCCAGAAGAGGTCCACGAGACTGACATCGCGTCGAACCGTACCGATGATCCACAAGATCGTCATGCTCACCAGCACGATCACGAGACTCATCCACATCGTCGTTAACAGAGGATTCATGCACGGCCTCGCACTGTCGACTGAGGGTGCTGTACCTGTTCAAGGAGTGATTGAGTCACATACCACTCTTCACCGTCCGAATACCCAAACAATTCCGCCACGGCGAGAAAGAACATCCGCCATCGATGGTACCAGCGTTCTGCTGAATCGACTCCGTACACATCGGCGAAAACTTCAATCACCGCGCGTCGATTGCGATCCAGATTTTGTAGCCAGGCATTCGACGTTTTCTGGTAGTGTTTGCCGTTCCAGTTCCAGCGATTGACAACCTTCAGATCATTCCTAAACCCGTCAAGGAGCTTTTCATTGGGCATTATGCCGCCCGTGAAGAAATGGCGGCCCATCCAGTTGAGTTCTCCGCTCGTCTCGTAAGGGTAACATCTTTCCTTATGACAGAAGTGATGCACAAGCAGCTTTCCCTCGGGAACGAGCCAACTCGAGATTCGGCGCAAAACTTCCTCAAAATTGTGAAGATGCTCAAACATCTCAACGGAGACTATCCGATCAAACTGGCCAAGCTGGCAGGCTGCTGGCGAGAATTCATTCATGTCGGCGGTGATCACCTTCAGTCGATTCAGACCCCGCCGTCTTGCCTGGCCTTCGATATACTCCCGCTGTCGTTGCGAATTGGACACGGCTACGACGTTGCTCTGCGGGTAATGTTCGCACAACCAGAGCGTCAGAGATCCCCATCCGCAGCCGAGCTCGAGAATTTCCTGGCCGTCTTTTAAGTCAGCGCGGTCACACGTGATTTCGATCGCAGCCTTCTCAGCCTGCTCAAGTGTCGAGTCTTCATTCTCGAAGAAACAGCAACTGTACTTGCGATAAGGGCCAAGCACGATTTCGAAAAACTTTGCGGGCAATTCATAGTGCTGCTGATTGGCTTCGTGCGTCGAGAGTGCGATCGGCCCCGAACGAAGTGAATCAAGAAACTTCTCGTCCCTTGCTGCGACTGAATGGGAGTCAGAACCTGCATGAAGAGTTGTCCGGCACAATTGGCGGATAATCATTCGAGTGAAGGGATCGGGAATCCATCCGCGTTCCAACGCCTCGACACCCCAAGCGAGTATACTCATGATTGTTCCTGCTCGATCGGGACCGCGAACGAATTCGATTGACGCTTGAACCGCGCTGCCATGTGACTGGTTTCCGCGGCCCAGGTACTGAGGAGCAGGGGATCGCGACGACAATCTGGCTTGTCGAATTGAACCTGAATCACACCTGCCGCACGTTCTTCAAACACCGCTTCGCAGTAGCAAAAGTAATAGTGCCACATCCGCAGGAAGCGTTCAGGGAACCCTTGCCGCCGAATTTCGGGCAATTGCTCATGAAAGACGCGACGCCATTGCCTCAGGGTTTCCGCATAGTGAGGAGCAAAGTCTTCGGCGTGGACGAATCGCAAGTCCGTGACACGCCCCACCGACTCCAGCATCGCACCGAGGCTGGGCAGACATCCGCCCGGAAAGATATAGCGCTGAATGAAATCGGTGTTTCGCAGATATGTTTCGTAATCTCTCTCAGGAAGCACAATCGCCTGAATGGCCATTGTCCCCGAGGGTTTCAACAGTGAAGCACATTTTTTGAAATAGGCATCAAAGTACGCATATCCAACCGCTTCGATCATTTCGACAGAGACAAGTTTGTCAAACGTACCAGTGACATCTCGGTAATCCTGTTCAATAACGGTGACTTTGTCGGAGAGGTTGTGCTGGTCGATTCGATTCCGGGTAAGTCGAAACTGCTCATGTGAAATTGTGGTCGTCGTCACTCGACAACCGTAGTTATGAGCAGCGTGAATGGCTAATCCACCCCAGCCACTACCAATTTCCAGAAGATGATCTTGAGGCCGTAAATCGAGTTTGCGACAAAGTCGATCAATCTTCTCAATCGACGCGTCTTTCATGGACTCGTTCGGCGCAAGAAATATGCCACTTGAATAGGCCATCGACTCATCAAGCCAAAGCTTGAAAAAGTCGTTACCCAGATCATAGTGCGCCGCGATATTCCTGCGACTGCCCGATTTGCTGTTGTAATGCCAGCGATGATAAAGCCGCTGAAAGACTCCAGTAAGGTGAGCCAGTCCTCCGGACAGGCGAGCGGTTGCATCCGCATTGCGGATCAGGATCCGAAACAGGCTCGTCAACTGATCGCAGTCCCAGTCGCCGCGCAAGTAGGATTCGGCAACAGACAAGGCCCCCCCACAGACGGCATCTCGATAAAAACGACACCGATGGATATGAAGCACCACACTCAGGTGATCCTTGACCCCAAGCGTTTCCTTTGCTGAGCCATCCTCAACAGTGATCTCACCGCGGCTCATTCCCCGCAGCCGATTGAAGAGGATTTTCTTCGCCGCTCGGTCAATCCAATTTGGTGTGTTGGTTGCTTCAATCGTTAGTTCATCGTCCGTCGAATTCATTGGCCCATTCTCAAGATTTCGGAAAGGAAAAAAGGTGAAGCTGAAGTTCATCTGGCAGGTTCATCGGAACAGAATCGCTCACGGGTGCGGCACGTAGGGCACCCGCTTTAACCACAGCTTGAGCGCTTGCCAGTAAATAGCGATAAACACCTGTAAGGTCATGAGAGGGTAACGCAACAGCATACGATTGAGCGTCCAACCGTTAATCGTACACCGATTCATTGCCAGGTTCGCATCGAACAACTTGACACCGTCGCACTGATTTTCGATCCGAATCTGGAGCTTTTCGCCTGGAGTTGAGAACTGCCAACCGTATGACATCTCCATCTCCATGAATGGCGAAACGTGGAATTCTTTCTGCGTGTCGCCAGCGACAGGACAGAGCCCACGCTCAGGAAACATCTGGCCGCGAGTATCCAGGACGTAGCAGTGACGCTCACCCCACGGAGTGTTGTTGACTTCCGCGATGATGGATTCGACGTTTTCACAATCTTTGTCGTAACAGTAATAAAAACTGACAGGATTCATCTGGAAGCCGAAGTATCGCAGGTGGGTCAGCAGTCGCACTGGCCCGAGGGGACTGAAACCCAGACTGGAGTTAACAAGCTCGATAATGGTCTGTTTCAGAGGTTGATTCGCGGGCCCGAGATGATCGCTTCGAACAAATGATGCTATGCTTCTTCGGGCGGTTGACCACAACCATCTCCCTCGGAACACCTCAGGCAGTTCGTCCAGGTCAAGCAGCAGCATAAACAACGGGTACTGGAAGCGGTGTACCACCGGTCTATGACGGACATGGGCGACCCGACCTTCATAGATGCAACTGGCGTAGCTCATCGTGCATGTGCTCCCCCTGAAGACACAAGATCTGCTGCATTCGAGCCCTTTTTGAGTGATTCGGCAACTCGCAGTGCGCTCACAACGCCATCCTCATGAAATCCGTTACCCCAGTAAGCCCCGCAAAATGAAGTATGGTTTGCATTTAATAGTTCCTGGTGCCGAGCTTGTGCTGCCCCTCTTCCTTCGGTGAATACAGGATGGTGATAGACGAACTGTCGCAAGATCTTCGTCGGATCGATCGCTGACTGCTGATTCAGCGAGACGCAGAACGTCTGGCGGGATTTGATCCCCTGAAGGATGTTCATATTATAAGTTAGCGTTGCTTGCTCCTCAGCGGCCTGTATGATGCGATAGTTCCAACTGGCCCAGGCGCGTCGCTGACGGGGAAGCACGGAATCATCCGTGTGCAATACCACTTCGTTCCTTTGATAAGGAAAAGCGGACAGGATTTCACGCTCGGCAACCGTCGCTTGAGGACCAATAATCTGCAACGCCTGATCGCTGTGACAGGCGAAGATGACGTGATCGAATCGTTGGGGGGGATAGTCCCGAATGACGAGCTCGACCCCTTCGGCATCCCGCTGTAGTCCGAGCACCGGTGTATTCGGACGACGGATCCCTCGAAAGCGATTCAGCAGCGCTCTGACGTAGACCTGCGAACCGCCGCTGATCACGCGCCAGACCGGCCTCTGCCAAATGCTGAATAATCCGTGATTTCGATAGAATTCGAGGATAAATCGAATTGGAAAATCGTTAAATCGCCCCATGGGACAAGACCAGATGGCCGAGCCCATCGGCAGAAGGTACTGTTCCGCGAACTGCTCTGAGAAACAATTTCGGTCCAAGAAACTGCGAACCGTCGATCGGTCGTCAAGCGAATCGATTTGTTGCAATGCGAGCCGGTTGAATTTGAGAATATCGAAAACGAGTCGATGAAATGAAGGGGAGAAGAAATTGGCAGGTTGAGCGAACAAACCCCCGAGCGACTCACCAGAGTATTCGAGGCCTTTTCGGTCGTCACGTACGCTGAACCCCATCGTCGTGGGTTGAGAAGAGACACCGAGATCATCCAATAACTCGATGAATTTTGGATAAGTCCAATCGTTGAATACGATAAACCCTGTGTCGACGGCGTGGGTTTCATCTCCTATGACAACTTCAACCGTGTTTGTATGTCCGCCGAAGTAGTCGTTCGATTCAAAAAGCGTCACCTGGTGTTGATGATGCAGGCGGTCGGCCACGACGAGACCTGAAATTCCTGCTCCGATCACTGCGACTCGCATTGGCCACCCCAAAAACTGTCAAAACTTCCATCGGGAGTGTAGGCAGGTCGTAAAACAACTTCAACTCGGATTCGATCGAGAAGCTTTGACAACAGGCAAGTCCGACCCCGAACTTGATTCTGACCCAGACTTTGCGATACAAACCATCAAAACTATCACGAGCGGATTGGCATGGACGATCAATTTCTTTCTCCGAAACAAGCCGCAAGTGCGCTGCAGGTGAGCGAGTCGTCCCTCAGGCGATGGTGTGATCAAGGGCTGCTGGAAATCGTCCGAACAGCCGGCGGGCATCGTAAGATTCCCATCCGGGAAATTGTGCAGTTCGCCCGGAGCAAGGGGCTGACTCTGTCGCCCGCCGAAGTCTCGTTGCAAGTGAGTGCGACTCGAGACACCCCCCCAGAAACTTGGGCCAGCTTGTTTGCTGATGCACTCCTTTCCACCGACAGCCTGGCGGCTCGCCGGTTCTTGATGGAGCTCTTCAACTCAGGAATGGAAGTCAGCGAGATTTGCGACAACGTCATTGCAGCTGCGTTTCATATCATTGGCGACCGCTGGTCATGCGATAGCATTGACGTCTATCAGGAACGTCGGAGTTGCGAAATCGTGACGAAGATCATGCATGAAATACGAGGTTTTCAGCAATCTCCACTTCCCAATCGAATGGCAATCGGGGGCACACTTTCTCACGACTATTACTCCATCCCAACAGCCATGGTCGACCTCGTCCTCAGTGCGGAAAGATATCGTACGGAGAATTTAGGAACCTCGTTGCCTGCTTCCTCATTCGTTCGGGCGGTGCACGACTTGCAGCCTCAGATCTTGTGGATCAGCGTCTCACATATTCAAGATGAATCTCAATTCATTCCAGGCCTGCAGGAGGTATGGTCTGCATGCGTCCAATGTAATGTCGCATTAATTCTTGGCGGACGGGCGCTGACAGAGCCATGGATTCGCCAAAGGCTGACTTACACGGCTCACTGCGACTCGATGAGGAGCCTCAAGTCGCTCGTTGCCAGCATTTTCCGAATGACGTCACAGAAATCTGCGGCCGAATGACTTCCATACAATAATTTCCCTGACCCGAATAGGGACACAAAGGAATCTTGCAATGAGCTTGTCGTTGAAGAACTTTTTGACGCTGCTGCCAATCATCCTCGTACTTGACCTAGTTTGGCTTGGTCTGCTGATGCACTCGTTCTACGACGCGGAAATCGGATCACTTGCTCGCCGAAGCGACGGGGCAATGTCGCCGCGATGGAGTGCCGCGATCATCGTCTATCTCTTGATTCCTGCCGGAATCGTCCTGTTCGTGCAGCCATTGTTGTCCGGCACAACACCCTATCTTCAGGCATTCGGCTGGGGAGCAGCCTTCGGGCTGATTATGTATGGTGTTTACGATTTCACCAACCTGGCCGTCATCGAGAAATGGAGCCTCAAGATGGCGTTAGTCGACCTGGCGTGGGGCTGCACACTCTGTGGACTCAGCGCAGTATGGATCCGATTCCAGTTAGGACTGATATCGAAACACTAAGGATCGCATCGCGAGTCCTGTTATTGCGTCAGATCCCATTCGTCAACAACGATCGCGCTTCGCGCAGTACAAAACAGAAGCCGCTTCGAAACCTATCCAAGCCGATCATCATCTCGGACGCTGGTGCTGAAACCGGGGCCTGCTATCGCGGATCGTAAAGATTTATTTCCACGCCTTCGCGCGTGTCGCGGGCAGTACACCGGTGGCTGCGGTCAACTTGGAAGTAACTGTTAAGCTATTCTGGGCTTTTCCAGTGGCCAGGGTTTGGTAAATTTTGAGCATCATGGATGATGTTGCGTTACTCAAAGAGCAGGTAGCGGCTTTGCTGCATCGCGTGGCGAAGTTGGAAGCCCAGGTTGCGGAG
>NZ_DASWWZ010000534.1:0-12140 GCF_036405755.1 Schlesneria sp. | reverse complement strand
ACCATCACCGCAACGCCGACCCCCAAGCCAAACGAGAAGTTGATCCCCGGCGTCGGTGCCATTCGTTTTTCCAGCGTGATGGTCTGGCAGAGCTGGTCATCGAACGCATCGAGAAAGATCGGGTGGAACTCGACTGAAGCCAGCTCCATTCGCTCCACCGCCGTCTTGCTCGGGTGCAGGTATTGGAAGAACACCAGCCGACAGCGGAAATTCGTGCTGAACAGCGAATCGAGCGTCGCCGCACTCGTCCCACCAGCAGAGACCTTTGCCTTGATGGTGAAATACCCCGACTGTGGATCTCGAATCTGCTGAGCCAGCACGACGCTGGACTTCACGGGGATCGCGACATCCTGTTGTGAGCTGGCCGTCCAAACACCCAGCAGGGCTGATCGAGGAGTTCGACTGGGTTCGTCGAGCCGCACACCGAAACCAGCCCCGTTGCCGGACAGGGCAGTGGCTCGCCAGCCCTTGGGACTTGCGGGACCGTCCAGCGGAACGAGATGCAATGTTGTTTCAAAATCCTTGCAAGCCAGCAGGCCCGGCTGGTACGGCGGAACGAAGGCCAGATCCCCCGTTGACTCAGTTCGCTGCGTCGTCGCAGGCTCCTCACCCAGCAACTTGTACAACGGTTCTGATTCCGTGAGCGACAGTTCCCGACCCAATCGGTCAGGAAACGTCCCCTGACTGTTAATCCCGACCAGATGGAAGACGGTTGCGGCCAGATGACCGGCATTGACGGGGTCAGACGCGGGATAAGCACCCTCCCGGTCACTTGAGCCATAAACCTGTCCGCCGGAAATCCCCGCTCCTGCCAGGACACAACTGAAGACCGATCCCCAGTGATCGCGACCGGCATTGCCATTCACGCGAGGCGTCCGTCCAAACTCACCCACGGCGATCACCAACGTCTCGTCAAGAATTCCACGCTCCCTGAGATCATCCAGCAGGGCCGTAAAGCCAAGATCGAACTGCGGCGCCAGACAATCTTCCATGCGGTCAAAGTTTCTCGCGTGCGTATCCCAGATCGGGTTTTCCACGCCCCGGTCGCCGGGGACACGAGGCCAATTGACCGTCACGAATCGCACACCAGCTTCCACCAGTCGCCGCGCCAAAAGAACACTTTGTCCGAACGGGTTGCGACCGTAGCGTTCCCGGATCTTGTCCGGTTCGTCTTCCAGGTGAAACGCTTGCCGTGCGGCACCCGTCGTCAATAGATCGAATGCTTGTCGCCTCAACCCTTCATGCAACTGAACCGTAGCACTGCGAGGCGTATGATCAAACGTCCGGCCAAGTGCGTCGAGCAGCGAGACCCGCTTCTGCATGTGTTCGGCGGGAACGCGGCTGGCGTACAAGCCCCCCAGAGAAGATTGCGACTCAGAGGGACGACACTCAATCAGTTCGGGACTGTACTGCGGCCCGAGAATGCCTCCGAACTGACCTGCCTCGATATTGCCTCCATTGCCGATGAACAGTTCCGGCAACGAAACCGACGTCAGGGCGGGAACGCGCTCGCTCGGACGGAACTTCTTCACAACCGAGGCGAGATTCGGCCAGTCGGTCGGTTGTGCATTTTCTCCATCGCCAGTGAGCATTGGACGGCCGGTCAAGATCCAGTGACCGCTGCCACCATGAATATTATTATTCGTGAACATCGAGCGAATCACCGCCAGATGTTCAGCCCGCTGGGCCGTGCGCGGCAGCAGTTCACTGAAGTGGATGCCGGGAACATTGGTGCTGATCGGCTTGAACGGTCCCCGAATTTCCAGCGGAGCCTGCGGCTTCGGGTCAAACGTTTCGTGCTGCGGGGGACCACCCGCCAGAAACAGGAAAATGACCTGCTTGGCACGCCCAAACATCGGGCCGCTCACCGCATCCTGTTCGACCGAGGCCGCACGAACGGAATTTCCCAGCAGACCGGGTAAACAGGCGGACAAGCCTGCCAGCCCCCCCAGTTGCAGTGCATTTCGACGGCTGGTTCGCAGGGACGACAGATCACTCGGATGGCGCAGCATCACATTCTCCACAGCTTGATGTGTTCCCTGACCACTGTATGACCGCGCCGTCACCAATTCCACCATGCTTATCTATTGATGCAACAAAATCCGGTCAATCCAGATTTGCCCCCTCAAGTAAGAGACAAATCACCCCGCGACAGCCCGGTAAGTCGCACATTGATTCCAACCCCACCGCCAGGACAGATTTCAGCGATCGCCCCCCTTTCTGGTGCTGAAACTCGGATTCGCCTGCAGCTTGCTCAACCCGGGAACGAATAGACCTGCTCCACCCGGCAGATGCGGACATGGTATGACTCATACCAGACAGACTTCCCCATCAGTTGAGCCAGCAAATGTTCCGAATGGCTTCGCCAGGCACCGATCGAGGCCAGATCGGCCCAGTAAGAAACGGTGATTTCACGCCCGTCCCGATCCCGGTGGCTTTCCACACCAAGGAAGCCGGGCTGCTGGCTGGCAATTTGTTCCATTCTCTCTGCCATCCCCGAATAGCCTGCCGGGTCCTCGACTGACCGTGTTGAGGTGAAGATCACGGCGTAGTACGGGGGCTTCAAATTTTCTCCTGCCCCACCAGTCAGTTCCACCATCGCGTTACACCTGCCGATTCCCGAATAAGGCCGAGAGCCGCTCATGAACCGCCGACCCGTCAAAGTCGCCCCAGAACATCAATTCCCTGACATTCACCCGAAGGTCGGACACACGGCACCTGAAGAGGGTTCCGATTGTTGCAGCAGGGGACAGAACGAAGTATTTCTGTTTGACACATTCGATCGAAGGCAAAGCGATCGCGATCAGTTCGACAGAGACACAAGGCGGCTGCGACGATCGTCCTTTCGGGAGCCCGAATGGGGCGCAAAGACCTGGTGAGCCGCCGGGAACAGACGAGTTCTTCCCTTTTACAAATAACCAGAGTGGAGACGACCACGCATGGGAACTTTCCACTCTGACCGAGCGTCTTAATAGCAATCGATCGTGAACCAGATATCAGACCAATCGCTGATTGACAATTGCCTGGCTGGTCGACGGGAGGCTTTCGGGCAACTCGTTGAGCGGTACCAGAATCGGCTTTTTCATTCTTTGGTGCATCTGCTCGGTTCAACGGAAGACGCGCAGGACGCGGCTCAGGACGCCTTTGTACAGGCTTTCGAAAAACTGGGAAGTTTTCGAGGGCAGTCCCAATTTTACTCGTGGCTGTTCCGCATTGCGTTCAACACAGCGGTCAGCCACAAGCGAAAGACGCGGCGGATGTCGGTTTCCCTGGAAGCTCGCAAAGACGCCACCGGCGTTGAGCCGTCGGATGCGAATCCGTCGACCGAACCGTCGTATGCACTGGGAGTTTCTGACAGACAACGCCTTGTCCAGCAGGCGTTGTCGGAACTTTCGGACGAATTTCGGACCGCCCTGGTGCTGAAAGAGATGGATGGAATGAGTTACGAAGAGATCGCTGAGCTGGTCGAGGTCCCGGTGGGGACGGTTCGCAGTCGGATCCACCGTGCCCGCATCGAGTTACGTGACAAACTGTCGATACTGTTGAAGTCAGAGGTACTGTAGGCGGGATGGGTGATCGCAGTGCGGGGAAATATTCTGATCATGAAGATTCATCTCGCACTTCCCGCTGGAATTTGATTATTGTTCTGTTCAGGTAAATGCAGTCTGTCCAGAGGGACAGCAGGAAGAAACCAGTACCATGAACCTACCGGTTCCTGATGAGTTGATCTCGGCCTACTTCGATGGGGAAGCGACACCCGCCGAACGCGCCGAAGTTGAACAATTACTCGACTCGTCACCCGAGTTCCGACAACAGCTCGACGAAATCTCGAAGCTTTCCGCGTTGCTGCACTCGTTTCCCCGTGAGTCCGCCCCTGCCGGTCTGACGGCCAATATTCAGAAACGCGTTGACGCCGCTCCACTCCCCACCGCGCCCAGCTCACATCCCACCCCCGCCCGTAGCTGGCGTCGGGAATGGACGGCTTTCGGTGCCGGGATCCTGGCCACCATGGCATCGCTTCTGGCAATGGTCTCTGTCAGGCAGCTGCCGCTCCATCAAAACTCCGATCAGATGGCAGAACTGGAACATACGGGACCAGCGCCGGATCAACTCGCATTTGGCCGATTCTCAAAATCCGCCGCTCCCGAAGCGGCCCCGGAAGACGGAATCGCGATGTCGCAGGCCACAGCGCCTGTCGACTCAATAGATCAGCCAATGAATGCAGAGATGGAAGCGGCGTCTGCGATGAGCAGCTTCGCGGCAGGCGCGGCGATGGAATCGCACGAAAACGCTCCCCCTCGTGCGAAGCTCAATTCTGCCGATCACGTGTCGACGGGTCCCACTCTGGGAGAAGAAATCTCTCCAGTCCTCGTTGCCGAGATGATCGATCCGGTAACAAACACGATCCAGCCCCAATCCCAACAAGATTTTCTCTCGTCACTGACCAATGGGGACGTCGTCGTATCCAGAATTGCGGACCCTACTAACACGGTCGCAGTCATTGACTTGACGGTCGTCGATATCGAACGGGGGGCCGAAGAATTAAAGCTCCTGCTGCAGAAACGCTCTGTGCTGGAAGTCAACGACGAAGCAAGTGGGGCAGCGAAAAAGCGGGACGAGCACAAAGTCTTCGATGATCGCCGGCAACTCAAAGGTGATGCGGACCGTAAGGAATCTGACTGGTCGGATGAACTCCAGGTCTTTTATGTCCGGGCTCCAGGTGACCAGCTCGCGAGCACCCTCGACGACCTCATCAAGATTCACCCCGATCTCTACCGAAACTGGTCGCCTCAGCCACCCATCGAACTCCCAGCGGGAACACGGGCGATGGTGGGGAACTATGGGCCCAAATTGGAAGTCAGCCAATCACTCGCCGGAACAGATCCAACCAACGAAGCACACAGGGATCGTGAATCGGTCGAACTCCCGGAAGAAGTCAACGAGGAAGCGAATATCGCCGTCACCTATCTCGCAACCCGGAACGCTTTGATCAACTCGCTCGGTGAACGGAACAATACCTCGCAGCCCGCGGAGACTTTCGGAGCGACGAGCGCCAACGATGGCGCCAGGAGCCAGCCCGCCGCTACGGACGACCCAGCACAACCAGAGCCGGGGCAAACCCAGCAGAAAGACCGCGACACAACGAATGGCGTCGTCGCCGCTGGTAATGACA
The DNA here is from genome assembly GCF_036405755.1 of Schlesneria sp. Taxonomy (NCBI): domain Bacteria; kingdom Pseudomonadati; phylum Planctomycetota; class Planctomycetia; order Planctomycetales; family Planctomycetaceae; genus Schlesneria; species Schlesneria sp. The sequence goes on along the minus strand of NZ_DASWWZ010000534.1, from coordinate 6,967 downwards.
AGGCGTACTTCCGGGTCTCACGCGAAAGCATGCCTGCACTCGGGATCTCAAACGGTATGATGGGGGGGATGGGCCCCCAGGCAGCGATTCCTCCGTTAGCCAATCAGGTTCAAAACTTCGATCTGAATTTCGGCCCCCGTAATCGAGCTCAAGCACTTTCCGACCGGAACGATCGGACTCAAAAACTGGTCAGGATGTTGATCGTGTTGCGATCAGAGCAGTCTCCGGCTTCCAAAGTCCCCTGATCAACTGAGGGGTGCCGCTCTGTCATGAACAAAGCCTTTATCCGAGAACCGGACGAGACCGCCAGTCGCTGCCCTCGATGTCAATCGCTGGGACAGCCGGTGGGCCCTCAAACCCTCAACGCGCAACTGACGCCCGAACTTCGTCGTGGCCTCGCAGAATCGGCCAGCTTCTGCCCCGACAGCCAGTGCGATGTCGTCTTCTTCGATGACTTTTCAGGACAGGTTACGCGGGACAAGTTCACTCGCCCCATTCCCATTAAAGACCCCGCAGCTCCCTTATGCAGTTGCTTTGGACTCACTCGGGACGACATTGACGACGACCTGGCGGAAGGGACCGTCGTCCGCACCAAGTCCGCCGTGCTGAAAGCCCAGTCGCCGGACGCACGCTGTGCTACGCTCGCCCCCAACGGTCGCTCCTGTGTCGCCGAAATCCAGAGCTACTACCTCAAGAATAAGCAGCGCCATTCGAACTGAACCACGCAGGTCGAGACCAGAAACGCCCCGATGAATTGCAGCCGGGGGTTGAATTCTCTGCGTCAGCCTCTTCGCAAGCCGACAGCCGTGGCCGTCGCATACTTCCTGGTATGTGAGATCGTGATCAGTATCTCATCAACCCCGAGTTCCACCGCGACCTGCTGAGTGGCCCCGTGCAATTCAACGTACGGCTGACCGCTGGACCTGACTTTGACTTCGATGTCAGTCCAACCGACCTGCGGTGTAAACCCGGTCCCCAGCACCTTCATCACGGCCTCTTTGGCGGCCCAACGCCCTGCATAGTGCGGGGCCGGCTCGCGGCGAGGCTGGCAATGTTGAATCTCATCCGCCGTAAAGACCCGGGTTAAAAAGTGATCTCCATGGTCTGAGATCATTTTTTCGATTCGCTCAACTTCAACGATGTCCGTCCCTAAGCCCACAATCATCAACCGCCTCCTCTATTCAGGTTGAGATCGTGAGGAAGCTGACGCCCGCCGTACCGACAAACCGCCAGCGGCGATCCCTGTCAGCAGAGATTCGCCGCTCCAGAAGACCTCGGGCCAGGGACTTGGCCACGCCCCCAATTGTCGGACTCGTCGCGAGAGAAATTCCCGAAATCGCTGCACAACAGTTTCGTCCGCCTTGACCACACCTCGCTGTCGATCGATTTCCCGCATGAGCTTCGCGGCGAGCTCTTCCTCTTTCGACAATTGACGCATCGCGGTATCGAGTTGAAACGTCTGGAGTGTACTTAAGACGAACCCTCCACATGCCAGCGAAGCGGCGAAGACGAATAACGTCCATAAAGAAGGCCGTACTTCAAACACATTGGCAAGCCAGACGATCAGCCATCCCACTAACAGACCAAACCCAATCGACAGAAGCCCGATCAGACGGATGCGGGCAGGTGCGTGCGAGACGGCTAGAGCAAGAACGGCCACGCAGAACAAACTGGCGAGCATCCAGACGACGAGCGATCCGCCGCCCCCCTGTGTCGAGTCCCTCGTCGAATCGTCTGACTCGTCTAATTCCGCCGGCACGTGCGCATCGTGAGGACCGACTCTGTCCATTACTTATCTTCGAAAGAAACCCGCGGATTGACCACTACGTAGAGAATATCGGAGACCAGAATCCCCACAAGTGTCAGCACGGCGGACAGCATCAGCGTGGTCATCACGAGATCGTACTCACGGCGCAGCACTCCTTCGTACGACAACAGCCCCATTCCGTGAATATTGAAGATCACCTCAATGATCACGCTTCCACCGACCAGAAATGGCAGCAGCGAGGCGAGCAGCGTGATGATCGGGAAGAGACTGTTCCGCAGTGCATGCACCAGGATCACTCGAGGCTTGCTGCACCCTTTTGCCTCAGCCGTGCGTATGTAATCCTGACGAATGACTTCCAGCATCCCGGCTCGCATCTGCCGGCTGACGTACGCCAGACCTCCATAAGTCATACAGAGCACCGGCAGCACAATATGCTTCGCGTAATCCACAAACTGTTCGAACGGGAGCATCGAATCGAAGTTCTGGGACTTCAGTCCCAGGATGGGCAGTGGGGAATTCGAGAAGCCCAGATTCGTCCAGATCCATTTCTGCATGAACAGTTCACGCAGTAACTCAGCCACCCAGAACGACGGCAGGCTGTAAAGCACGAACAGAAAGACCGTCGAGACGCGATCAAACATGTGGCGTGGATAGGCGGCACTCAGGATACCCAGGGGAATCGCCGCCACATAGATCAACGTGAAGACAATCAGGTTCAGCAGCATCGTGACCTTCAGGGCATCCCAAAGTTCAGGCCAGATCTTCTGCTCGGTCTGGAAAAAGATCATGTCCCCTTGGACGAGCCGGTTGAGAAACAACATGAACTGGTGCGGAAGCGGCTTATCGAAACCGTGTCGTTCACGGAATCGTTTCTCTGCCGCTTCCGTCCCTCGTTCTGCATTCACACCGGCGGACGCCTGTCCCGCTCCACCAAACTTTTCCGCCGCCGGATCCCCGGGGGCCAGACGGATCACCAGAAACGACACGAGCAGAATTCCGAACATCGTCGGAATCATCAGCAGAATTCGTTTGAGGAGGTAAGTGGCCAAAACACGTCTCGATCTGGGATAGTGGAGAGAACACGGCGACCTTGCGAAGCCGCATTATTTGTGAACCTGCTCGTCTTTCGGCACGTACCACTCTGAGAGATCAAAGCCGGGCCGCAGACGGTACCACTTCACATTGCGGAATCGCTTGTGGTACGCCCCGAATTCCTTCGGAATCCAGAGAAACATGTACGGCTGCTCGCTGTCAATCACTCTGTGAAAAGACTGGTGAATCCGCTTCCGCTTATTTTCATCCAGCGTGACACGCAGCATCTCGATCAATTCGTCCGCAAGGGGATTGCTGAACGAAATCGTGTTACTTCCCCGTTTCTCGCGAGCCGCTTCCGAGCTGTGCCAGATCTGGAAGGGATCGCTCTCAATCGGCATCGCCCAGCGAAGGGCGACCGCATCACATTCCTTTGCTCGCAGCTTCTCGATGAACGAGGCCCACTCCATGGTCTGGATCTGCATGTCGATCCCGACGCTCTTGAAGTTCTTCTGCATGATCTCGCACATCTGCTCGTTAACAGGCTTTCCCTTGGGGAGTCGCAGCAGCACCTGAAACTTCTCGCCGTTTTTGTCCAGAATCCCATCGTTGTCCGAATCGATCCAGCCAGCCTCGGTCAACAATTCACGAGCCGCCTCGGGATCGTACGCAATCGGCAATACTTCACGGTCATACCCGGGACCAAACAGGTACTGCGTTCCCGAGACCACCACCCCGGCGTTGTGAAGTTTCTTGTCCACGAAATCCTGCCGGTCGAACAACATCGTCAATGCAATTCGAACCCGGCGGTCCTTAAATGGCGTCGCGAGCTGGTTCCAGCCGATATAGCTGAACATGGGTGAGAACCACATTCCGCGCACGTACGTCTCACGCGTTTCCTTGTCGAGCGTCGGCCAGTCCTCGAAAAACTGTTCGGCTGACATGTCGAAGAAGAAATCGATCTCACCCGCCTTCATCGCTGCCATCGCCGACACCTGGTCGATAATGAACTTGAAGATGATTCGATCGAGGTGTCCCGCCTTGGCAGGCTCCCAGTAATGAGGATTCCGCACCAGTTCGACCCGGTCGCCTCGTTCCCACTTGTCGACGATGTACGGACCCGTTCCCAGTGGTTTGCGGTTATAGCGATCATCCGTGTTGAAGAACTTGCCAAACTCCTGCCCGCGAGCACTGATCATGTTCTTCGAGGCTTCTTCTTGCGGAGTCAGCGGGGCCAGCGTCAGCTCACGACCGTTCTCTTTGAAGATCGCTTCAAAGAAATGGATCGGTGGCGAAAAGGCCGAGATCCCGTACGAGAATTCATGAGCCTTGAAGTACTGCTGTCGATATCGCAACCGAATCGTATGGGTCCCCAGTGCGGTGCACTCGACCAGATCGCTGTAGTACGTCCGAATCGAATCGCCATCGACATACGGACTGTTCAGCAGAGCGTAACCAAATTCAATATCTCGGGTCGTGAAGGGGACACCGTCTGACCATTTCACATCGTCACGCAGATAGAACGTCGTGTAGGTCTTCGCCTGAACGTCCTGCCATTCGTCTTTTTTAAGTGTCAGTGCCTCTTTGAGAGGATTTTCTTCTGTCCCCGGCTTAACGATCAGACTGCCGTCTTCACCCGGTTCAGATTGACCGAAGATTTCGTCTCCCGTCTTGACGACATATTTCCCAGCAGGAAATCCGCCGACATCAAGTTGACCGTTGCTGTCGCTCCAATAGTGGTAGCCCGTGGTCGAGGCGCCCAGAATTCTTCCGACAGGATAAATTCCAACCCAGGCTCCCCCTTGCGGTTGGCCTTCTTTATTCGATGTGACCAGAGAGATCGTTTTCGATTCCGCAGGTTTACCGTTAACAGGAGGGGCAACTTCATAATTGATCTCGAAGGAAGCCTTGGCTTCGCCATCCTTCAGAGCGACGCGGCGCTCGCGTCCTGGATAATCAGGCGAGAGCTTGATGGAGTCTTCGACGACCCATTTCTTTGCGATTCCCGGCTCGTACTCGAACGTCTCAGGATTCTGGCGGGCCAATCCTTCGTTGACGTATTGCATGATATACGTCTGGACGGCCGATGTTTCAGTAATGGGGTTCAGAACACGAGGCTCGGAATTGAACCGAATCGAGATCGCATCACCGGACACGGGCTGACTGGGTCTCGACTTGGCCCACTCGTTGTCAACATCAGCAGGAATCGGTCCGGCAAGTGACAGCGTTTCGTTGTTGGGCGGCATGCGGGGGATCTTGATGCCGTCCACTTCTGCCATAATTTCGATCTTCGGGACGTCGGGATAATCTTCCCAGTAGGCGGTCTTCGCCTCGGCCCCGTTGGTTCCTGATCCCTTCGACACCGATTCGCCACTCGCTTCGGAGCCAGTGTTTTCGGACGTCGCGCTGGACGAACCAGACGTTTTGGCCGGGGCGGGAGTGCTGGAGGTGGTACACCCCATCGACAGCAGAACACCAAGAATGACTGCACCGGCGAACTGGTGAGACCGAACCATAGACGGCATCCTTCCCTATCTGACACGCAGAAGACATTGCGAGACCGACGACCTGCTGTTCTGACACGTTGTGAAGCATCCCCGCTCCTCAAGGGTCCAGAATCATCGCACAATTACCTTTCAAAGGTAACCCGAAGATAGACGCAAGTCCAAATCACAGCAAGCATCAACTTCGTCTCCCCTGCTCGTATCATCCATTTGGTTCTCATCTCCGGAACAGGGATCTCCCAAACCACAAAGCGGTCTGGGGGAGCCGATCGGCTTCGGGCAGAAGGAAATGCGATGGGACGATCCGATCCGGATGCAGGCTGTTCATGATCGCGTTAGAATGCCATTCTGCACTTCGATAGAATCCTGCTCTCGATCTCAAGTTCGCCCCGTCCAGGCGGCGGGCATGAATATGACGGCGACCCTCACGACAACTGTCCTGTCCACCATGTTGTACCTCGGAGCCAATCGATGCGAGTGAATTTCTGCCTTGCCATTCTTGCCCTGATTCCGTTGGCGGAACATCTGAGCCCCAGCAGCGCACTTGCGGCAGAACCGCAGCCTCCACAAGGTTTCAAAGCAATTTTCAATGGCAAGGATCTCGCCGGCTGGTATGGCAATAATCCGCACAACGGTACGAATCTGACAGGAGACAAGAAAGCCGCAGACCTCGCCCAGCAGCGACTCGACTTCCCCAAGAATTGGACCGTTGAAAATGGGGAACTCGTCAACGATGGTCACGGTCCTTATGCCACCACCGAGGAAGAATTTGGAGACATCGATCTCCTGATTGAATACAAGACGGTCGCGAAAGCCGACAGCGGCATCTATCTTCGCGGAACGCCGCAGGTCCAGATCTGGGACTGGAACCAGGTTTTCGACCCCAAGGCTCCCACACGCCGCCCCCACCTCGGCTCGGGCGGACTCTTCAACAACACTCCCTGGACGGCGGGACGTGATCCACTCGTTCGTGCCGACCGCCCCTTCGGTGAATGGAACCAGTTCAAAATTACTCAGATCGGCAGCCGAACCTGGGTCTGGCTCAACGATCACCTCGTCGTCGATGGGGCTGTCATGGAAAATTTCTGGGACCGTTCAAAGCCTCTGCCGGCGAAGGGCCCCATCATGTTGCAAACCCACGGCGGAGAAATCCGCTGGCGAAACATCTTCGTGCATGAGATCGAGCCTGCCGAAGCACAGCAGCGACTTGCCGCAGCCGACAAGGAAACGAAGACACGCCTCGCGCGAGCCCTGACTCTGCACGCGTCGTTCGATCACGGACTGGATGCCGACTTCGCCCGGGGCGACAAGGCCTGCTATGTCGTCGAGGGTGCTAACCTCGCTCCAGCCAAACCCAATGATGACGTTCGCCTCTCAGCCGATGCGGGCCGATTCGGTCAAGGCCTCCACTTCACTCGAAAGAACAACCTTCGCCCCACCTACAAGGATGGAGGTGTGCTTGGATACAACGACAAGAACTGGAGCACCACAGTTTCCACATGGTTACGTCTCAACCTCGATCTGGATCTTGAACCCGGCTACTGCGACCCCGTCCAGATTGTTGGCGACGACCTGAAAAAAGGCTTCATCTTCCTCGAGTGGTCCAAGGACGAAACGCCTCGGTTCTTCCGGTACGCCATTCGACCCCTCTTCCACATCTGGA